>CAMBEJ010000013.1 GCA_945865375.1 Akkermansia muciniphila
ATCTTTAGCCACTCATCTTTAGCCACCCATCTTTAGCCACTCATCTTTAGCCACTCATCTTTAGCCACTCATCTTTAGCCACTCATCTTTAGCCACTCATCTTTAGCCACTCATCTTTAGCCACTCATCTTTAGCCACCCATCTTTAGCCACCCATCTTTAGCCACCCATCTTTAGCCACCCATCTTTTTGCCATCCATTACCAATCATGAAACACCTCCTCACACTCATCGCCGCCCTGCTGCTGGTTCCATTGGCAGCCCGCTGTGCCGATGCCGACACCAAGACCTTGCGCATCTTTATTTTCGCAGGCCAGTCGAACATGGAGGGGGCGGATTCAAAGGTGAAGGACATCCAACGCTTTCCACCGTTTGCCGGATTGGACATGCCTCAAGACAAGGTGCTGTTTTCTTACAATATCGGGCGTGAGGAAAAGACGACCTCCCAGGGCTGGGTCGCTTTGCAGCCTGTTGCCAACTTCGTCGGGCCGGAACTCAGCTTTGCCAGACGAGTGTCGCAATACATTGAAGCCCCCATCGCCATCATCAAGTGCGCCGCCGGTGGCACGACTTTGGGCGGAGACTGGAATCCCGACAACCCCAGTGGATTCAAGCTCTACCCGCTGGCCTTGCAGTTGATTCAATCATCGCTGGCTGAATTGGATCAAAAGAAAGTGGCTTACCGGATCGAAGGCTTCATGTGGCATCAGGGGGAGAATGACATGTTCAACCAGGAGTTCAAGCCGGCCTACGGCAAGAACCTGAAGAACTTTCTGGCAAGCTGGCGTCGTGACCTCAAGACGCCCGGCCTGAGATTCTATATCGGCGAGCTTTGCACCAAGACGATTTGGGGGATGGACAACCGTGAGCCGATGTATGCGATCCGGGCAGGGCAGAAAGCTGTCACCGACTCCGATCCGCTGGCGGAATACATCCCGACCTCGCACGATGCGGTGGAAATTGGCGGGGGGGCGGGATTGCATTATCACTACGGAACCCTGGGGCAATTGGAGCACGGCGTGAACTACGCGGACGCCTACCTGCGAACGATTGGAAAGAAGCCAGCCACCGACCGCCCGCTCAAGGTTTGGCCGTATGCGAAGGGGAGCACGGTCAAGCTCTTCATCCTCGCCGGGCATCGCAACATGGAGGGGGAGCGCGCTTTCGAACAGGAACTCAAAGCGCGACGGGGACAGGAGGCGCTGGCGGAGGACAATCACAAAATCGCTTTCAAATACCGCATTGGCAGCGGCTACAAAACCTCCAATGGCTGGGAGCCGCTTGGCCCCGCTGGATTCTACGACACTTTCGGCCCCGAACTCAGTTTCGGCCGGACGCTGCTAGGCAAGGCGCCCGGCAACATCGCCATCGCCAAATTCACGCACAGCGGCTCCCAAATGAACGACTGGACTCCCCAAGGCACGGATGCGAAAGACCGAAACCTCTACCCACAGTTCATCGCTTTTATCCAGGAATCCATCAGGGAACTCGAAGCCAAAGAAAACCCAGTGGAACTCGCCGCCATCGTGTATCATGTCGGGGAAAACGACATGTCCTTTGGACCTTACCGGAGCAACGCGGCCAAGTGGCTGCAGTCCACGGTCGCGAAATGCCGCCAGGACTTGGCGCTTCCGACTTTGAAATGGGTTGTCAGCCAACAAACGCCCACGGATGAGGTGGGACTGAACCGCATTGATGTCACCGCCAACCTGGCCGCCATCGCCGCCGCGGACCCTGCCTTCATTCACGTCAAGGCCTTCAATCTTCCGCCGCAGGAAGAAAAGCTGGTCATCACCACGGCGGGCATTGTTGAGTTGGGGGAATTGCTGGCCCACAGCTACCTTGAACACAGATAATATGAAGTCACTCGCCTGCTTCATTTTCAGGGCGTTTCGTAAAGCAACTCAAGGGTCTGCTCGATGCGAGCAAACCCTCCCGACGCAGCAACTCGAAAATCGAGTGACTTTCGTGCGATTCATCCAACACAAATCCGCCGCCCGGGCGCCGGGCCCGGCAACGCTCCGTGTCGCGGGACTTTTCTCGTGGATCGCGCTGGGCGCCATGCTCCAATTCGGCCCCGTTCCGGATGGGTTCGCGGAGGTGATTGTGGCCGGAGCTGCCTCCAGCCAACTCAATCCGGAACTGAAGGGGCTGGTGCTGATTGAGGAGTTGAATTGCGCAGCGTGCCACGCGGGCGATGCGTCGTGGGCTGTGCGCGCGAAGAAAGCGCCGCGACTGGCCGACATCGGATCGCGGGCGAATCCGGGATGGCTGGAGACGTTTATCGCCAATCCGCATGGGACCAAGCCCGGCACCACGATGCCGGACGTCCTGGCGCAATTGAGCGCGGAGGAAAGGCGGCAGACGGCGGCCGCGCTCACGCACTTTTTGCTCTCGCTGAAAAGGAGCGACTTCGCCTTGCGGCCGCCGGATGCGGTGGCGGCGGAGCAGGGAGGGCGGCTGTTTCATGCGCGCGGATGCGCGGCGTGCCACTCACCCCGCGATGAAAGGGGCGCGGAGCTGCTGCCAACAAATTCCGTCCCGCTCGGGGCGCTGGAGAAAAAGTACAGTTTCCAGAGCCTGGTGGAATTTCTGCTCCGGCCGCTCGCGAGCCGGCCTTCGGGGCGGATGCCCGAAATGCGGCTGGCCGCCAAGGACGTGGAGCGCATCGCGCATTTTCTCCTGCAAAACACGCGCGTGCCGGGCTCGCTCGGTTACACGCTTTATCGCGGGGAGGTGTGGGAGGGGCTGGAAAGTGAGAAGGTGACCGCGGAGCGGGCGGGCCAGGTGAACGACTTTGCGCTGGAGAGCCTCGGCCTGGGCAAAATCCAGCAGCACACGGCGATCAAATACGACGGCTGGGTAAAAATCGCGAACGCGGGGCGCCACACTTTTTTCCTCAAGATGAACGGCGGCTCGCTGCTCGTGGACGGGAAACAGATCATACGGCAGGAGCCGAGTGACCGGCGCGGGGTGCAGGAACTGGAAGGCGCGGCGGAACTCGCGGCGGGCTGGCGCAAACTTCAGCTCACGTATTTTCACACGGGGCATGAGGCGACGTTTTCGTGCCAGATGGGAGGGCCGCAGATCAAGCGGGGACCGATTCCTTCTTCGCTGCTGTCCATCTCCAGCGAACCCATCGCGCCCTTCGAACCGCTCAAGGTGGATGCCGAACTCGCCGCCCGCGGACGGGAACATTTCGGCAGGCTTGGCTGCGCGAATTGCCACGACGACCTTAATGTGCCCGCGACACCCGGACGCGCATGGGCCAGGCTCGACGCGAGCCGCGGATGCCTCAGCGAAGCCCCCGGAGCGTGGCCGCGCTTCGACTTGAATGTGGAGCAGCGCGCGGCGATCGCGAAAGCGCGGCGCATTGCGGAAAGGCCGCCGCTCGATGACAAGCAACGGCTCGCAAAGACGATCGTCACTTTCAACTGCATCGCCTGTCACGAACGCACCGGCCTAGGAGGCATCGACCCGGAACGCAACGCGCTCTTCACCGGAACGCAACCGGCGCTCGGCGATCAAGGTCGCATCCCTCCCCCGCTCTCGGACGTCGGCGCGAAGCTGAAGCCCGAGTGGATCGCCGAAGTGCTGCTACACGGGAAACGCCAGCGCGATTACCTGGATGCGAGCATGCCGCAGTTTGGCGAAGCGAACGTCGGGCATCTCGTGGATCTCTTTGGCAGTGTGGACGAACTTGAAACGGTCGTCGTCCCCCAAGTCGGGAACATTCCGGAATCGAAGGGCGCCGGCCGCGAAATGATCGGCGCCGACGGCCTGAGCTGCATCGCGTGCCATGAATTCAACGGACAGAAATCCGGCGAGATGAGCGCGCTCGACATCTCGCGCGTGACCGAGCGGCTGAAGAAGAACTGGTTTCATCTCTACTTGCGGCAACCTTCGCGCTTCCACCCCAACGTGATCATGCCCAGCTACTGGCCGGACGGTCAGTCCACGCGCCCGGACATTCTCGGCGGCGATGCCACGCAACAAATCGAAGCCTTGTGGACCTATCTCGAAGACGGCACTCGCGCGAAGAAACCGGTCGGCCTTTCCCGTCAGTCGAACGAACTGCGCGTGGGCGATACCACCGAGATTTGTCGTGGGCAAAGCTCGGTGGGCTATCGCGGAATCGGCGTCGGCTATCCCGAGCGCATCAACCTCGCATTCGACTCCGGCGAAATGGCGCTGCGTCAGCTTTGGAAAGGCGACTTCGCCAGCGTGGACTCCGGCCGCTTTCACCCGCGCGGGACCGATTTGCTTTCCTTTCCGCCCGGCATTCCGTTCCACCGTCTGACGTCGCTGGAGGACAACTGGCCGTACAAAGGGAAATCCAACCACACCTTTCCGCAGGACCACGGATACCAGTTCCGCGGCTACACCCTCGACGTCGGGCGCAGGCCAACGTTCCGCTACAATTACGGCGACATCGCGGTGGAGGACTTCTTCGAGGATGCGCGCGACCAGGACGGAAAGGCCTACTTCAAACGCACGCTCCGCTTCGACACGCCCGCCGCGCAACCACCGTTCTATTTTCGCGCCGCCGCCGGGAAAACAATCACCACCTCCGCCGACCGCACCTTCACCGCGGACGAACTCCAAGTCCGCATCACGAGCGACCACAAGGGAGTCATCCGCGAAGGCGAAAACGGCGACGTGTTGATCCCGCTCGCGCTCCCGAAAGGCCGCTCCACTCTCACGCTCGAATACCAATGGTGATCCGATGATTATTGAAACCCAGAGAGTTCACCGCAGAGGCGGGAAGGAGGCAGAGAAGAAATTCCAATTCTCTCCCGAAAACTTCTCTGCGCTCATCCCGCCTCTGCGGTGCATTTCCCAGGAACTCGCTACATGAAGACACTCACCCTTTCGCTTTCACTCATGGCCTTGGCTCTCACTCCGCTCCTGCACGCAGCCGAAGACCTCGGGGCCATGTGGGGCACCGCTGCGGAGGAGGCGAAATATTATCCCATCGTCAATATCCCGATTCCTACCGGCGTTCCGATGCGGCCGGGTAGTTTTGAAGTTCTTCCCGATGGACGGCTCGCGGTGGGCACGCGGCGCGGCGACATCTATTTCGTAAAAGGCGCGTTCGATTCGCCGCCGAAGCCGGAGTATCACCTTTTCGCGAGCGGGCAGGATGAAACCTTTTCCCTCTCGTGGAGAGACGGCGCGATGACGGCCACCACGTGGGGCGAAGTCACGCGCATCTCCGACACCGACGGCGATGAAGTCGCGGACCGCTACGACACGCTGACGAGCAACTGGGGCTACGCCGAGGGGCACGAGTTTGCGTTTGGCTCGAAGCCCGATCCCGAAGGCAACATCTGGGTCGCGCTGGGCCTGAGCGGTTCGTATGAATCGCACAATCTGTTCCGTGGTTGGGCGGTGAAAGTGACGCCGGACGGGAAAATGATTCCGGTGTGCAGCGGCCTTCGCAGCCCCGGCGGAGTGGGCGCGAACGCGGAGGGCGCGATGTTTGCCATCGAGAGCCAGGGGCCGTGGAACGGCTGCTGTTCGCTGAAGCATCTCAAGGAGGGTGCCTTCCTCGGACATCCCGCCAGCTACAACTGGTATCCCTTCGTCCCCGGCATGCAAGCTCCCGCGCTGGCACCGAATAGCCATTCTCGCATGAGCGTGGAAAAGAAGCGCGTGAAAGAACTCGTCCCGCCCGCCGTGAAGTTTCCCTACATCAAAATGGGCCGTTCGATTTCCGGCTTCCGGCTCAACAACACCGGCGGCAAATTCGGCCCGTTCGACAACCAGCTTTTTCTCGGCGACTACAGTCTCAGCCTGATCCTGCGGGCGACTACCGAACAGATCAACGGGGTGTGGCAGGGCGCTTGTTATCCCTTCCGCGAAGGGCTGGCCACCGGGATCATGAACGTGGAGTTTTCGCCCAAGGGACAACTGATCGCCGGAGGCTTCACCACGAGCAGCCAGTGGCCCGTGCGCGGGACGGAGCCTTTCGCGATGCAGCGCATCGATTGGAACGGCGTCGTGCCTTTCGAGATCAAAGAGATCAACATCAAGAAGGACGGCTTCCTGATCTCCTTCACAAAGCCCGCTCATCCGCAAGTCGCCGCGAGAACCGATGTCTATCACATCGGCACCTACACTCACGTTTACCACGCTGGCTACGGCAGTCCCGAGGTGGACCAGACAACCCCGCGCGTGACCAAAGCCGTCCCTTCAGCAGACGGACTCTCTGTGATGGTGCATCTGGATAAAATCACCGAAGACCACATCCACGACTTCGATCTCGCCAAAATAACCTCCCAAGACGGCCATCGTCTTTTGCACAACAAGGCCTACTACACGGTGAACGAGATTCCGAAACAGTAGCCAGCCACTCCCACCCACTTATGCGCAAACTTCTCCGCCACTTTCTCTGTTCCGCCGCCCTCCTTATCTCCTGCGCTCTTGCCCACGCCGCGGACAACTCGCAATGGCTGACGTATCCCAGCGGCGATGGGCCGCGCAAAGGCCAACGCATCGTGCTCATCGCGGCGGACCAAGAATATCGCAGCGAGCAATCCATGCCCATGATGGCGAAGATTCTCAGCACGCATCACGGCTTTGACTGCATCGTGCTGTTCGCCGTCAACGACAAGGGCGAAGTCGATCCCACCATGCCGGTTTACCCCGAGAAAGGTAAGCCGCTCAAAGAGCATCACATTCCCGGTCTGGAGCAGCTCGCCTCGGCCGACCTCGTCATTTTCTTTCCCCGCCTGCTCACCTTGCCCATGCCCGAACGGGAGCTGATCGTGAAGTATATCGATTCCGGCAAGCCCATCATCTCCATCCGGACGGGCAACCATGGCTTTCACGCCGCGCTGCCCTACAGGATCAACGGCAAGCAGGTTCGATGGGGAGAGGATGTGCTCGGCGGAACTTTCCTGGGCCACCACGGTCGCTGGCAGGCTGACTCCACCCGCGGCACAATCGTCCCGGAACAAAAGGATCATCCCATCCTGATCGGAGTGATCGATATTTGGGGGAAGTCGGACGTTTACCGCACCTACAAGGAAGGAACGAGTCTGCCGACCGATTGCACCGCCCTGGTCTGGGGTCAGCCGCTCATGGGGCGAAACCACGACGATGCGTCGAATCCAAACTTGGAGCCGTTGCCGGTGGCCTGGTTCAAGAACTGGCATACCAGCGACGGCAAGAAAGCCCGCGTCTTTCACTCCACCATGGGCAGCGCGCACGATCTCCAGTCCGCCGGCCTGCGCCGCCTCATCATCAACGCCGCCTATTGGGGCATGGGCATGGAATCCGCCATCTCCCCGACTCGCAGCGTGGACATCGTCGGCACCTACCAACCGCTCGAAAGCGGCTTCAACTACAAGGAACTCGGCGTCGTCCCGAAACCAGTCTCAGCTTACAAACAATGAAACACCTCCTCCCAACTTTCTCTGCGCTGCCGACCATGTTGGTGCTGGTCCTTTTGTCTACCAGGCCCGCCTCGGCACAGTACTCTGGCTGGTCGCGCTCCGGCTCACTTTACATTCTCACCACGCCCGAGGGAGCGAATCTTCCGAAGACGGCTTCGGTGGAGGACTTTCCTCTGCTCGTGGGGCTGCACAAGGACTGGTTTGATTTCACGCAGGCAAAGGCAAGCGGGGAGGACATTCGATTCTCCACCAGCACCGGCGCACCGCTGGCGTATCAGATCGAGGAGTGGGATGCGGCGAAAGGCGCGGCGAGCATCTGGGTGCGCTTGCCGAAGGTAAAAGGAAACGACCGGCAGGAGATCAAAGTTCATTGGGGCAAGACGGACGCGGCTAGCGAGTCGAGCGGGAGCGCCGTGTTCAACGAGTCGAACGGCTACCTGAGCGTGTGGCACATGAACGGCCCGGTGAAGGATGAAGCCGGCACGCTGGAGTCGAAAGATGTCGGCACGACGGCCACGACGGGAATGATTGGCGCGGCGCGGCATCTCGCCGGTAACCAGGGAATCTTTGGGGGTGAAACAATCGAGAACTTCCCGGTGGGCGCGAGCCCGCACAGCACCGAGGCGTGGTTCCGTGCGGAGAAGCCGAATGGTAGCGTCGCGGGGTGGGGCAATGAGCGTGGGCAGGGCAAGGTGGTGATGCAGTTCCAAAGTCCCCCGCATGTGCGGATGGATTGCTACTTTTCCGGCGCAAACATCGAGAGCGTCGGGCGTATGCCGCTCAACGATTGGGTTCACGTCATGCACACTTACGAGAAGGGCGACTCGCGGATCTATGTGAACGGCGCGCTGAGCAATTCCGCGCAGACGCCGAACTCCCCACTGGCCATCAAGACTCCGGCGCGGCTGTGGATCGGCGGCTGGTATCACAACTACGACTTCATCGGCGACATCGACGAGGTGCGGGTTTCCAAAGTGGTGCGTTCACCCGACTGGGTGAAGCTGCAGTACGAAAACCAGAAACCACATCAGACGCTCGTCGGGCCGTTGGTGCAGCCGGGCAGTGCGTTCGCCATCTCGCCCGCGCAGGCGACGCTGCTGGAGGAGCAGAGTGCCACGTTCACCGCGCAAGCCGGCGGCGCGCAGAAAGTTTACTGGTCGCTCGTGCGCGCTGGCCGCGAGACGATCGTGTCGGCGGACCGGTTCGCGTTCCAGTTCGACGCGGGCCGCGTGACCGGCGATGACGTCGCGACGCTGCGCTTCAAGGCGGTGTGCGCAAACGAGGTGAAGACGCAGGACATCGCCATCGCCATCAAGGAGGACATCGCCGAGCCTGTCTTCACGCTCAAAGCGCCGCGCTCATGGGATGGCCGCAAGACGATCGAAATCGTGCCGCAGATCAGCAACTTGAAGCCGATGCAGGCGAAGGGCGCGGGCGAGTTGAAGACCGAGTGGAGCGCAGGGCCGCTCGCGGTGATCAAGGAAGTGGCGTCGGGGAAACTCATCCTCACGCGCGCGCAGAACAGCGGGAAACTCATCATCACGGCGACGATCAGCAACGGTGGCAAGGCAGTCACGCAGTCGGTGAACATCGACGTGAAGGAGCCGAAGCGCGACGCTTGGGTGGCGCGCACACATGCGAAGGACGAACAGCCGGAGGACGGACAGTTCTATGCGCGCGATGACAAGAACGAGGGGACGCTGCACTACAACGGGACGCTCGGCGTCCCGGCCGACGCGGTGTTTCTCCAACTCTATGCGGACGAGAAGTTGATCAAGACCGAGCGGGCCAAGCCCGGCAAAGACTTGTCCTATGCGTTCGCGATGAAGCTCAAGCCGGGGTTGATCAGATACCGCGTGGAGTTCGGCACCAAGATCGACGGACAGGACACCGTGCGCCACACGGTGACGAATCTCGTCTGCGGTGACGCCTACATCATCGACGGCCAGTCCAACGCGCTCGCGACGGATACCGGCGAGAAATCTCCGCCCGAAACGCACGAGTGGATTCGCAGCTATGGCCGGCCTTCGCAGAATCAGAAAGGCAATCGAGGCAACTTGTGGTGCAACCCAGTTTGGAAAGCCCAGAACGGCGAGAATGCGGAGCTCGGCTGGTGGGGCATGGAACTCGCCAAGCGGTTGGTCGAAAGCCAGAAGATACCCATCTTCATCATCAATGCCGCAGTTGGTGGAACGCGCATCGATCAGCACCAGCGCAGTGCCACCAACGCGACCGACCTCGGCACCATCTACGGGCGGATGCTCTGGCGCGTGCAGCAGGCGAAGCTGACGCACGGTATTCGCGGCATCCTCTGGCATCAGGGCGAAAACGATCAGGGCGCGGACGGGCCGACGGGCGGCTTTGGATGGGAGACGTACCACTCGTTCTTCATCGAGATGTCCGCCTCGTGGAAGCAGGACTTCCCGAACGTGCAGCACTACTACGTTTACCAAATCTGGCCGGACTCGTGCAGCATGGGCGGACGCAATGGATCGGGCGATATGCTGCGCGAGAAGCAACGCACCTTGCTGGAGGTATTCTCGAACATGAGCATCCTTTCCACGCTCGGTGTGCGACCGCCCGGCGGCTGCCATTTTCCGCTGGTCGGCTGGGCGGAATTTGCGCGCCTGATTCAACCGGTCATCGAACGGGACCACTACGGCAAGGTACCCGCCACTTCCGTCACCGCGCCCAATCTTCGGCAAGCTTCCTATGCCGGCGTCACGCGCGATACGATCACGCTGGAGTTCGATCAACCCGTGGTCTGGAAAGAGACGCTGGCCGGGCAGTTCTATCTCGACGGCGAGAAGAACAACGTGGCGTCCGGCGGCGTTGCCGGGAATGTGCTCACGCTGAAATTGAAGGCCGCATCCGCCGCGACAAAGATCACCTACCTCAAAGAGATCGCGTGGAATCAGGACACCCTGCTCAACGGCGCGAACGGGATCGCGGCGCTGACGTTTTGTAACGTGCCGATTTCCTCGTCCAAATCGCCGTGAAGAGTTATTGGTCATGAAAAGGGAAAGCTTTCGCATCATGCAGAGTTCTTGCCGGAGGGCGTGGTGGGTCAGTGTATGTTGCTGGCGCTGACGTGCATTGGCCACACTGCGGACCTGTCGAAGCCCAACATCGTCTTCATTTTCACCGATGATCATTCGCTTCAGACGATTGGCGCGTACAACGCACGCCTGTCCGCATTTTGTCGGAAGTCACGCCGTGGCGTTCCTGTGACAGTTTCCGCATGAGAATTGGCAGTTTTCGCATGTTCACAGCAGGGTCCGATCTTTAGACTGCGAAGCATGTCCCTGTCCCCTGATGGCCTGAAAACATCACCGGTTGTCGCGGCGGAGGAACCCTCCGAGCGCGAGCAGATCGGGTTGATTGGCCTGGGCTTGATGGGCAGCGCGATGGTGGAACGTTTCCTGGCCTGCGGATTTGAAGTGTTGGGCTTTGATATCGATCCCGCATGTCTGGCCGGCTTGGTGAGTCGAGGTGGACGAGCCGGTGCCAGTGTTGCGCAGTTGGCCGTCTCTTGCCGGCGGATCGTCCTCAGTCTCCCCAACAGCGATGCTGTTCAAACGGTGCTCGAACAAATGGAGCCCGGTCTTCGTCCCGGCCAGGTGATCATGGATACGACGACCGGACGACCGGAAGCTGCCCTCGCGGCAGCGCACCGGCTGGCTGGGCGTGGAGTGCCCTATGTGGAGGCCATGATTTCCGGAAACAGCAGCCAGGTCCGAAAGGGCGAAGTCCTGATCATCGCGGGCGGCGCCGCCGAAGCGATCGCGCAGTGCGACGACCTGTTCGTGTGTTTCGCGAGCAGGGTTCTTCACGTTGGGGATTCGGGCAGCGCCTCCAAGATGAAACTGGTGAGTAATCTGGTTCTGGGTTTGAACCGGGCGGTGCTGGCCGAAGGGCTGGCCTTCGCCGGAAAGCTGGGGCTCAACCTTGAACAAGCGCTCGCCGTGTTGCGGGAAAGCATGGGCTACTCCCGCGTCATGGATACGAAGGGCGACAAGATGATCGTTGCTGACTTCGAGCCGCAGGCCCGGCTCTCCCAGCACTTGAAGGATGTTCGCCTGATTCTGAGCGCTGCCGCTGGGAGCCGCGCACGGGTGCCTCTGAGCGAGGTCCACCAGCAGCTTCTGCAACAAGCGGAATTGGAGGGACTGGGCGCGCTGGACAACAGCGCCATCATCCGGGTATTCGAACGAGAGGCGTGAGCGCGCATGGCTATCTCTTTCACCAAGCTTCATTTCAACGAGCCCTCGCCGGTGGCGCGAGAGCTTCTGTGGCATGTCTTGTCCGTGGGCACCGTCACTCGCGACGAACCGGAACGCCACGAAGGTTCGGACAAACCGGGCGCGTTCTTCTTCTGGATTGTGTCGGGCAGCGGCGAACTGGCGCTCGAACCTGGCACCGTGACGCTGGAGCCGGGGCCGTGCTGCTGGCTGCTCGATCTGCGCAAGCCGCGCACCTACCTTCCCGCCGGCGGCAGACCGCTCACGACGGCCGGCATCCGGTTCGGTGGCCCGGGTCTGGAACTCTGGCTCGAACAACTGGGCGGCGATAGCGAGTTCCTCCTCGCAAAACCCAGCGACGTGACCCTGGTCCGGCGAGCGGAGAAGCTGCTCATTGATCTGGTCACCCGTCGGCCCGGCGGCTATGAGTGGCAGGCTCATTTGCTGATCAACGAACTGCTGGGGACACTCCTGCACGCCCGGAAGATTCTCTCCGAACCTGTTCGCGAAGTGTCCGGCCCGGTGACGCGAGTCGTTCAGGCGGTGCTGGCCGCGCCCGCGCGCGACTGGAAAGCCCGGGAGCTCGCCGCGATCGCCGGAGTGGGCTATACCAAGCTGCGGGACCTCTTCAAACAGTCGCAGCAGGAAACCTTGCACGAGTTCCTCCAGCGCACGCGGCTCGATCAAGCCCGCCTCCTGTTGTGTGATCCGCGTCTGACCGTCAAGGACGTGGCAGGGCGACTCAGCTTCTCCACCGAGTTTTACTTCAGTCATTTTTTTCGGGAAGCCACCGGCATGAGCCCAACGCAGTTCCGGCTGAAATCCAAGTCGTGACCACCTCGCTCTCAAAATCCTCCCGCTACATCGTGTTGCTCGCGGCCATCGGCGGACTGCTGTTTGACGGCGTCGAGCTGGGCCTGATGCCCGTGGCCTCGCTCTCGGTGTCGCAGAGCCTGCTTGGTGACGCTTTCACGCCCACACTCGGCGGGGATTGGTTCGCACGTTTCACGGCGGCGCTCATGCTGGGCGCGGCGGTCGGTGGAATCTTTCTCGGAAGTCTGGGGGATCGGATCGGTCGCACCCGCGCACTGGGCGTGAGCATTTTGTTTTACTCCGTGTTCGCAGGGCTTGGAGCATTTGCGAAGACGCAGGAGCAAATGCTGGTGCTGCGATTCCTCGTCGGGCTGGGCGTGGGCGGCGTCTGGCCTAACGCCGTCGCCCTCGCGGCGGAATGTTGGCCGGACAAATCGCGTCCCATCATCGCGGGCCTGATGGGCGCGGCGCTGAACGGCGGCATCCTCATGCTCTCGCAAATCGCGCGCACCTGGCACATCACGCCGGAGTCGTGGCGCTGGATTTTCCAACTAGCGGCCGCGCCGGCCGTGCTCGGTCTGCTGGCGTTGAAGGTGATTCCAGAATCGCCGCTGTGGCTGGCCAGTCGTAGCCGCCGAGGTGACGAGGCGGACTCTTCCAAGCTCACGCCGGCCGCCTCCTCACGTCAGCCGCTACCCTCGCCCCTGCGCGAATTGTTCCGTCCGCCGCTGCTTCACCTCACGCTCATCGGCATTCTCATCGGCTCCATCCCGATGGTCGGCGCGTGGGCGGCGAGCAAGTGGATGATTCCGTGGGCGGACAAAGTCGGCGGCGCGACCGCGCCCGGCTACAAGGCGATCACACAAGGCTGGTGGGCGCTCGGCGCGGTGCTCGGCAGTTTCACCGGCGCGCAAATCGCCGCTTGGCTCGGACGCCGCCGCGCGTATGCGATCATGAGTGCCGGTGCCGCGGTGTTGACCGCGCTGATGTTCCTCGGCACTGCGCCGTTGCAGGGGTCCTTCCTGCCGATCGTCTTCGCGCAAGGCTTCGTCGCCACGCTCTTCTTCGGCTGGCTGCCACTCTATCTGCCGGAGCTTTTCCCCACTCGGGTCCGCGCCGCCGGGAGCGGCATCGCTTACAATGTCGGGCGCTTTGCCACCGCGCTCGGAGTATTCGCAGCAGGTGCGTTGTTCGCGGCGATGGGCGGTTCCTATCCAAAAGTGGGCGCGACCTGCGGCCTCATTTACCTCCTCGGCATCGTCGTCATCTGGTGGGCACCGGACACCACGGACAGGAAACTCGAGGAATGACCATGACTGTGAAACAAACGCTTATCCTCACCGGCCTGCATATCTACCCCGTGAAGTCTTGTCGCGGCATCGCGCTGGCCGCTGCGGAGCTGACTGGCCGTGGGCTGGCTCATGACCGCGAGTGGATGGTCGTGGATGCCGAGAGTCAGTTCCTCACGCAGCGCGCCTTGCCACGCATGGCGCTGATCGAGATCACGCTCACGTCCGATACGCTGGGGTTGACTGCGCCGGGGCAATCGGACGCTTTGGAGCTGTCGCTGGCCGGGCGCGATGATTGCGCCGCCCTGGATGAAGGTGCCGCAGCCGCCGGATGGCTCAGTGCCTTCCTCGGGAAGGCCGTGCGTCTGGTGCGCTTCGACCCCGCGCATCGGCGGCTCAGCGACCCTCAATGGACTCACGGTGTGGACGCGGAGAATCACTTCAGCGACGGGTATCCGCTGCTGGTCATCGGCGAGGAATCCCTGGAGGATCTAAACAGCCGTCTTGACGTGCCATTACCGATGGACCGGTTCCGGCCCAACATCGTCATCCGTGGTCTCGGACCGCATGGCGAGGATGTCGCGAATGTGCTGAGCGGTGAAGGCGTTGAGATCCGGCTGGTGAAACCCTGCGAGCGTTGCAGCATCACCACCACCGATCAGAAGACGGCGGCTGTGGGCAAGGAGCCGCTGCGCACGCTGGCCAATTATCGTCGCGATGCAACGCTCGGTGGCGTCACGTTTGGCATGAACGGCATCGTCGCCGCCCAGGCCGGCACCCCGCTGGCTGTGGGCATGTGCCTGACCGCAGGCACGGCGCGAATCCCATAGCAGCCATTTGAAATAACTCTCCTTCATTCAGCTTTGACTGTGTTTGCGATTACCATGACGAACCAAGCCTTGCGCCCGACTCCACTACTCTCGATATTCCCACGATGACATTTCTCTCCTCTTTCCCAGCGACGCTGCTCCTCGCGCTCACCGTTGTTCAAGCTCAGATTCCACAGCCCACGGACGCGCCGAAGCCGCTGACGCCGGAGCAGAGCGCGGCGGCGTTCAAGCTGCCTGCTGGCTTTCGCATGGAAGTGGTTGCCAGCGAGCCGCTCATCGCGTCGCCTTCGGCCGTGTGCTGGGACGAACGCGGGCGAATGTTCGTGAGCGAATTGCACGGCTACAATCTCGCGGGCCAGCTCGACATCGAGGAACTGAACAAGACCGGGAATCTCGACACGCAGGTGCGCCGGGTGCAGGCGGACGAAAAGTTCAGGAAGACGGCGGAGCGCAGCACCTACGGCGTGGTAAAAATGCTGCGCGACACGAATGGTGACGGCCGCATGGATGTGGCCGAGGTGTGGTCCACGAATCTGCCGCCCGCTTACGGCCTCGTTCCCGCGCGCGGCGGCGTGATTGTGGCGTGCGCGCCGGACATCGTGTTCCTCGCCGACCGTGACGGCGATGGCGTGGCCGAGGTGCGCGAAACGCTCTTCACCGGATTCGGCACCGGCGAGCTCGAACGCGGCATCAACGCGCCGCAATGGGCGGGGGACGGCTGGATCTACTTCGGTCGCGGCTGGGGCGGCGGGCCAATCACCGGACCGAAACTCGCGTCGCCCGTCACGCTGCCGAATACGGATTTTCGCATTCGCGCCGACGGCAGCGCAATCGAACCGCTGACCGGCGGCACGCACACCTTCGGGTTCGCCATGACGGAGGCGGGCGACCGTTTCACGGTGAACACGACCGTGCCCGGCATCTACATCGCGCCGCTGCCATGGCGTTATCTCGTGCGCAATCCCGATGCCGCCGCTTCCTCGCTCGAAGCCGCGACTGGCGACCGTCGCGCTTACTCGATTTCCAAGCCGCATCCGTGGCGGAGCAAGCGCGCGACTGACCCGGAGTATTTCAAATACTACAACTCGCGTTACGGCGCGGCCGAGAGCGAGGCCGACGGCTGGTTCACCGCCGCGTGCGGCCCGATGATTTACCAGGACCACACGTTGCCCGGATTGCGCGGTCAGTATTTCGTCTGCGAACCATCCGGCAATCTCATCCATCGCGCAGTCATCGAGGCTGACGGCCCGGCCCTGAAACTTGTCCGCGCGCCCGGCGAAGCGAAGTCCGAGTTCGCCGCCACCAGGGATCAGTGGAGTCACCCAATGAACCTCACGCACGGGCCGGACGGCTCGATTTGGATCACCGACTACTACCGCGAAATCATCGAGGACTATTCGGCCATCCCGCGCCATCTCCAGCAACAATACGGGCTTTACGCCGGCCACGACCGCGGCCGCATCTACCGTCTCACGCACCAGGATGCGCCGCGCGCGCCGTCGGCAGACTTGAGCGCGCTGGACACGAACGCGCTCGTCCGGGAATGTGCCAGCCCGCTCTTCTGGCGTCGGCAGACTGCGCAACGGCTGCTCGTCGAACGCAGCGATAAGAAGGTCGCGCCCACGTTGCGTGAACTGTTGGCCAACAAGCACGCCGAGACCTCCACGCTCATCACCGCGCTCCGCACACTTGAACAACTTGGCGCGCCCACGCCGCGCGACGTGCAGCTATTCATCACTCACGCCGACGCCAACGTCCGCATCCACGCGCTCCAACTCGCCGACCGTTGGTTCGCCCAGGACGCGGGCCGCGCGTTGCTCGACGCCACCTTGAAGGCCGCGCGCACGGAGCAAAATCCCCGCGTGCAGATCCAGTTCGCCCTCAGCCTCGGCGAAGCTCGTGACCCGCGCGCCTTCCCCCTGCTCGCACGTTTCGCTCGCGAACACCTTGCCGTCCGCTGGATGGACGCGGCGGTGTTGTCATCACTCCACGGACGCGGCGCGGAGATGCTGACCGAACTGCTGCGCGAGCCGGGCGGCTCCGCCAAGTTCCTCCCCCCGCTCGCGGAATCCATCGCCGCGCGCCGCGACGAACCCGAACTCACACGTGCGCTCAACCTTGTCGCCACGGCGCCGCCGGGCACACAAACCGTCGTGCTCAACGCGCTGGTGAAAGGCCGAAAGAACGCTCCGCGCAAACCGCTCGGCGACAAATCCGGGCGCGCATCGCTCGCGTCCTTGGCCGCGAGTTCCAATGCCGAAGTGCGTCAGGCCACGCGCGCGCTTGAGGACACTTTCATTGCGGCGGCGACAGACGACGAAGGCCTCGTGCCCTCCGGCCAGTTGCCGACTTTGGAAACCATCAGCGACGAGACCTTCCGCAAATTCGCCGCCGCGCTCACCGGCCCGCGCGACCTCAAGCGCGGCCACGAATGGTTCGTCGCGGCCTGCGCCACCTGTCATCGTATCGGCAAGGAAGGCCACGATGTCGGCCCGGATTTGCTCGGCCAGCTCGGCATGGCGGAGGAGGCCTTGTTGAAGGAAATCCTCATGCCGAGCGAACGCATCCGCCCCGGCTACGAGACCACGCTCGTGCAGATGGCCGACCGCAGGGCCATCACCGGCATCCTGAAGGACGACGGCGCGACAAGCCTGACCCTGGCGCTGCCGAACGGCGTCGATCAAGTTCTGCTGCGCAAGGACGTGACCGGTGTGCGCCGCCTCGCGACCTCGTTGATGCCCTCGTTCGCCGAAGCCCTCCCGCCCGCCGAAGTGGCGAACGTCCTGGCGTGGCTGCGGAGCAATCTCGGCACACCGGTCCCGCGGAAATGAAAGCTCGGCTCACATCCGCATTGTCTCCGGCGTTCTCCATGCCCGCAGTTTGCCAGACAGTGAATGATGCGCCGAAAACCAGGATATCAGTCGGGCCGACGGGCGCGCGGTTCGATGATTGCGAACTCGATTCAACGGACAACGTGGTGCGGTTTGGGAAGCGAGATTTTAGCACAGAGATTGGGAGAACACAGAGAGCGTCCCCCTCTGTGTCCTCCGAAACTCTGCGCTCAGAACCTCAGTCCCCTTTATGGATTCAAGGCTCGGCCAAGCGTGCTCAGAACTCTGTCGATCGGAACTTGCGATCCGGCGAAAGCAGCCGGAAGGTCGTCGTTAATGAACCTGATGGAAAAGAACTCGCCGTCATCCGCACCGGGTCAAAAGCACGGCTTTCCGCGCAGCCGCAGAATCGCCGCACGAGGCCCGCTGAGTAGCCATTATCAAGACCCCTTTATGACCCCATTACGGCTGATTCCCCTGATGCTGGCGGGATTTGCGATCCTGACGATGACAGGGAACGCCCTCGCCGAAGACTGGCCGCAGTGGCTGGGACCCAGGCGGGATGGCGTCTGGCGTGAATCCGGGATCGTCGATCGGTTTCCGACCAACGGACTCAAGGGCGCCTGGCGCACGCCCGTAGCCGGCGGTTACAGCGCGCCCGCAGTGGCTGGTGGGCGTGTAATCATCACGGACAGGCTCGCCACCACCAACCTTGTGGCGCCGGCCGGTCCGCTGGACCGCTCGAAGGTTCCTGGACGGGAGCGGGTGACCTGCCTGCAAGAAGACACCGGCAAAGTGCTTTGGACTCACGACTACGACTGTCCTTACGATCTCGCTTATCCATCGGGTCCCCGCGCGATGCCCCAGATCGACGACGACCGCGTCTATACCCTTGGTTCGGACGGCCATCTTTTGTGCCTGAAGCTCGCCACCGGCAAGGTGCTTTGGCAGCACCATTTTCCCTCGGGTTACGGGATTCCAACGCAATTGTGGGGCGTGGCTTCGACGCCGCTCATCGATTCCCACCGCCTGATCTGCCAAGTCGGCGGCGCCGGGCAATCGACCGTCGCCTTCGACAAGCACACAGGCCGTGAACTCTGGCGCTCGCTGGACGCCAAGGAGCCGGGCTACTCATCGCCGATCCTGATCCAATCGGCCGGTGTACCGCAGCTGATCGTCTGGGATACCGCGGCCATCAGTTCACTAAATCCTGAAACGGGAAAGACGTACTGGTCGGAGCCGTTTCCCACGAAGTTGGGACACGCCATCGCGACGCCCCGGTTTGTGGACGGACGATTGTTCATCACCTCGTTCTTCGACGGCTCACTCATGCTCCAGCTGGATCCGCAGAGGCCCGCCGCTAGCCAGCTCTGGCGGCGCAAGGGCAAGAATGAAAACCGCCCCGACAGCCTGCACGGACTGATGAGCACACCATTCGTGGTGGACGGTTACATTTACGGAGTTTGCGGCCACGGAGAACTCCGATGCCTCAAGGCGGACACCGGCGACCAAGTTTGGCAGACCCTGGCGACGACAACCCGCGACGGCAAGCCGACCCGTTGGGCGACGGCATTTCTTACCCGTCACGCGGACCGCTTCTTCCTTTGGAACGACCAGGGAGAGTTGATTCTCGCGAAACTGACTCCGGCCGGTTTCGAAGAATTGTCGCGCACGCAGCTCCTGGAGCCGACCAGCCAAGCGGGCAATCGGGCGGTGGTCTGGTCGAACCCAGCTTTCGCGAACGGCCATGTCCTTCTACGCAACGACCGGGAATTGATCCGCGTCGACCTGCGGCGCGACCGATAACACGCATTGCCTACGGGAAACGTTTCCCATAAGCTGTGGACCTCTTTGACCCATTCACGGGGGAAACGATTGCCCGCCGCGTGACCGGCTTGTCCGCAACCTGCGGGACAAGGACACTTTGCTGATTCGATATTCAAACACATCCAACCCATGAAACTGAACCAGCATCTCATCCTCCCCGCTCTGCTCGGTGTCGTCCTCGTCGCGCAGGCCGCTGACCAGCCTTGGTTCACGCGTCATCTCGTCGGGATGGAAGTCGGGCCGACAGGCGCGCAGTTCGGGCACAGTGATTCCGGCGATGTTCGTTACGCCGCGCGGTTCGATGGGCGCGAGATTGTCAGGCGCTGCGTCGCCGCGCACAGCGAGTATCTGGTGCTGTGGGTGCGCGATGGCGATTACGCCTATTACGACTCGAAGCTGTTGCCCAAGGCGCCCGGTCTTGGCGCCCGCGACCCGTTGCGCGAGGCGATGGACGAGACGCAGCTTTCGCACCCGGTTGCCTTCTGCCCTGATGAACTAGGGCGCTTTTATGTTTCCGAATCATTTCGGTTCACTGACCCCAGCGGCGCCTGGACTGATATCCGTCCGCACCTCGACTGGCTGGATGAGGATCTGGCATGCCGCAGTTTGGAGGATCGGCGAAGAATATATGTCGCCCGTCTCGGTGAAAGGCTTCCGGAGTGGACGAAGTTCAGCGAGCGCGTCCGCCTGATCGAGGGTCGCGACGGGGACGGCCGAGCCGACCATGACGCGGTGTTCGCCGAAGGGTTCAACGATCTGCTGGACGGAACTGCCTCCGGCGTTCTGGCGCGCAAGGGGAACGTCTGGTTTACCTGGTAGAAGGCGGAGACAGCGGGTGGCGCGTGGGGTTTCAACACCTCACCTATCCCGTTCCACTGAGACCCTGGGCCGCCGAAAAGCTCTGGCATCCCGCTTGGAAAGGACAGTCGGCGGCCATCGTGGTGCCCGTGGTGAACTTCACGCAGGGCCCCTCCGGGCTGGCCTATTGTCCGGGAACGGGACTTGGCTCCAACTACGAACACTATTTTCTCGTCTGCGATTTCAAGGGCGAAGGCGGCGGGATTCACTCCCTGTCGGTGCGGCCGAATGGAGCTTCGTTTGAGCTGGTGAATCCGGCGCATTTTATCTGGCGCATTCCCGCGACCGATGTCGAGTTCGCACCGGATGGTTCGGTTTACGATTGCACATGGAACGGCAACATCAACGCGCAGAGCAAGGCTTACATCTACAAGATCATCGATCCGCGCGTGAGTGGCGATCCGCTGGTGGCGAAGACACAGCGAGCGATCGCCGGGGGAATGACGCGTCGGAATGAAACGCAACTGACGCAATGGCTCGGTCACCCGGACCTGCGCGTGCGGCGCGAGGCGCAGTTCGAACTGGTGGAGCGAGGCGCTCCGTCCGTGGCGGCCTTCGAGGGGGCGTTGCAGCACCAGACGAACACTCTTCCCCGGCTGCAGCTCGATGTTTTGGAGGCGGCGGGTCTGCGGCCGACGTTGAAGGCGTCGGTGGCCCGCTACCATGACGGGCTGAACCGAAAGGGAATTCTCGCCCCTTACCGGGAGACCTTGGCGGGCGGGAACGCCATCGCCGGTCGCAAGATATTCCAGGAACGCCCGGACGTTTCGTGCGTCCGCTGTCACAAGATCGGAAACGACGGCGGCGACGTGGGTCCCAACCTTGCCGGCATCGGTCAGAAACAGCCACGCGAGTATCTGCTCGAATCGCTCGTTGCGCCGAACGCCAAGATCGCCCCCGGCTTCGAGGGCGTCACTCTGACGATGAAGATCGGCACGCTCCACGCGGGATCGGTCAAACAGGAGACGTCAGACGAGCTCGTGCTGAATTCGCCCGAGGAAGGATTCCTGACTCTCCGCAAGAGCGACATCACCGACCGGCAGCGCGGCCTGTCCGGAATGCCGGAGGGCGTAGGCCAGATGCTGAGCAAGCGGGACCTGCGTGATCTGATTGAATTCCTCACCACTTTGAAATAAAATAGAGGATTGCGCCACCAAGAATCATGAAGTGCCGACCCGATAACACCGAGCAGTTGGAATGCGAGCCGCACCCTCCTGCTCACGTTCCCGGCTGCGACTGCCTTGGGAATCGTTGCTTTAAAGAAGTGATCCTGCTCATCGTGCTCTGGACAACCGTTTGGAGCGCATCCGCTGCAGCGGCTTTCGACTACGACGTTTTCCTCCAAGGCGTGCGCGTGCCGCCGGAGTTCTCTATCGAGCTCGCCGCCGGCGAACCGTTGCTCCGCTTCCCGATGTTTGCGTGCTTCGATGACAAGGGCCGACTCTATGTCGCCGAGTCATCAGGCAAGGATCTCTATGCCGGACTCAAAAAGCTCACGCAAGATTGCCGCGTGCTGCGACTTGAGGATGCGGATGGCGACGGGCGTTTCGAGAAGGCAACCGTGTTCCAGGATCACGTCACGTTCCCAATGGGCCTTGCGTGGCACGAAGGACGGCTTTATCTGGCCGATCCTCCCGACATCATCGCGCTCACGGATGCGGATGGCGACGGGCGCGCGGACAAGCGTGAGATTATCCTCAGCGGCTTTGGTCACACGGACAACGGCAGCCTGCACGGGGTCACCTTCGGCCCGGACGGCCTGCTCTACTTCACGATGGGCGAACCGGACGGGTGGAAGCTGCCGCGCGGGGATGGGTCCTTTCTCGAAGGCAACTCCGGGGCGCTCTTCCGCTGTCGCCCGGACGGTTCGCGTCCGGAGGTAATCAGTCGTGGCTTCGTGAACCTCGTCGAGGTCGAGTTCATGCCGGGCGGGGAATTCATCGCCACGGACAACTGGTATCAGATGCCCGCAGGCGGATATCGCGATGCGCTGGTCGATTGCGCGCCGGGCGGTCTCTACCCGTATCAGCCGGACCGGGGCACACCGCTCCCGCGCACGGGTCTCACGCTGCCGCCCGCGATTCTGCTCCCGGCGGTGGCGCACAGCGGATTGACCCGGCTGAGAATGACCGGCTTTCCGAGTGATTGGCGTGACGATCTGTTCGTCGCCGAGCACAACACGCGCAAAGTCACACGCCACGAACTGCGCCGTGAAGGCTCGACTTTCGCCGCGACGAACGCGGACTTCGCGGTGGGCGAGCATCCGGACTTTCATCCGTCCGACGTGCTGGAAGCGCCCGACGGCTCGCTGCTCATTGTCGATACCGGTGGCTGGTATGTGGAGCATTGTCCGACGGGCCGCATCCGCGATTCGCGCGCGCCGGGCGGCATCTATCGTGCGCGATGGACGAAGGCGCATGAGGTGAAGCCTTCGCCCGAAGAGGCGCGCTTCAAGGCGGTTTGGAAACTAAACGGGGAAGAACTCCGCACCCGGCTGGCCGATCCGGACATGACGCTGGTGTGCGCCGCAGTGCGCGCCCTGGCGATTCGCGAAGACAAGGCATCCGGGAACGCCCTGGTCGCGCTGCTGGATTCCACGAACGCGCCGGTGCGTCGCGCAGCCGCCGAGGCGCTGGCGAGATGCGGCTCGCGTGCGCAAGCGCCCAAACTGGTGGCTGCGCTGACCGCCGCCGGCGATGACTTCGAGCAGCACGCCTGCATCGCCGCCCTTCTTGCGGTGGTTGATGAAAACTTTGTGCGCGGCTTGCTCGCAAACCCATCGGCGCGAGTCCGCCGCGCCGCGCTGTACCTGCTCGACCAACCGCCCTTTGAAACACTGCGGTTTGCCGATCTGGTCGCGCCCCTGGGCGACACGGATGCGAGCGTGGGCGCGGCCGCGCGCCGGTTGCTCGCACGACACGGCGACTGGGCCGGGGCTGCCCTGCCCTGGTTGCGCGGGCAACTCGCGTCGGCGTCGCTGACGGGCACAAACGAGTCCGCCCTGGGCAGCCTGCTGGTCGCGTTCCAGATGGACGCCGCCGTTCGCGGCCTGATCACCGAACTGCTCGATCCGGCGGCGCCCACACCCGCGTCCGTCCGCACGTTTCTGCTGAATCAACTCCCGGCGCTCGCGGCCCAGAAACCCGAACCGGCCTGGTTGCGGAGCGTTCCATCCGCGCTCGCGGACCCTGCGCTGCGCGTCCCGGCGCTCCAGGTGGCGGCAGCCTTTCCCCAAGCCGAGTGGGAGCCAACCCTGTTGAAACTGGCCGACGATCCCGCCGTGCCGGTCACGCAACGGTTGCGGGCGGCCCGAGTCATCTCCCGGCAAGCGACCTTGAGTGAAGCGGTGTTCGCCCTGGCGTTGAACTCACTTGCCACGGAGACCGGACCGGCGGACCGGCTCGCCGCCGTGGACCTGCTGGCGCACGCGCGCCTGTCGTCCGGACAATTGCGGCGACTGTTGGAGGCATTGCCACGCAGCGCGGCCGTCGCGCCCGATGCGCTGTTGCCCGCGCTGCTCCGCGCCGCTGACAACGAGACACGGCCGATCCTGGCCGGGTTTCTTCAGGCCCGGCTCGAGTCCGGCTGGTCGCCGGCACGCGCCACCTTGGACCAGGCGCTCGGCATTATTCCGGACGACTCGCCGGCCCGCACTTCCTTGCTGGCCGTGTGGGAACACAACAACGCCACCATGCTGAGGCGTCTGGGCGAGTTCAAGCCGTTGCTCACCGGCGGCGATGCGGCGCGCGGGCGCGAGTGGTTCGCCACCGCGACGTGCGCCGGCTGTCACCGCATCGGCGAGCGTGGCGGCACCGTCGGTCCCGACCTCACCCGCGTTGGTGCAATTCGTTCCGGCGGTGATCTGTTGGAGTCCATTCTTTATCCGAGCAGCTCGTTCGCACAGGGCTTCGAGCCTTACCTGCTCATGCGCCGCGATGGTGAGGAAGTTTCCGGCACGCTGGTCGCGCAAGGACCCGAGGGTGTGAGCCTGCGTGACGTGGCCGGAGTCATTCAACGGGTGCGCGCCGGCGACATCGTCTCGCTCAAACGGCAGCAGCTCTCCGCCATGCCGGAGGGTTTGGAGCAACTGCTCACGCGCGACCAGTTCCGCGATCTGCTCGCGTATTTGCAAAGCCTCAAATGAAATCACGTCACGCCCATCTTTTTGTGACCAGTCTGCTGCTGCTCGGTGCCTTTCTCCAGACGGTTCGGGCCGCCCACCGGTCGCCCACCTTCCGCGTTGTCGCGCCGTCCCCATCGGGCGAGTTGACCGTTGGGCAGACTTTCCGGGTCGTGGCCGAGGCAGAGGCGGACGCCGGGCGACGCATTGTGAAGGTCGAGTTCTTCGTGTGGTCGAGCAACCTTCGCGTCGGCGAAGCGACGTCCACGCCGTGGACCGCCGAGGTCAAGCCGCGTGACATCTTTGCCCGGGCGCGCTTCTCGCTCACGGCCCGCGCCACGGACGACTCGGGCGCCGCCACTGATTCCGAGCCGGTCTGGCTGGCCATGCGAGATGATGCCACGTATCCGCCCCGGGCCCGGGCACGCGAGGATCGGTTGATTTCGAAACACCTTCCGGGCAGCCGCCACGAAGGCATTCCGTGCCTCGCCGAGCTTCCCAACGGCGACCTGCTCTGCGCTTTTTACTCTGGCAAATATGAGTTGTCTGATGACTCCGCCGTGTATCTTACCCGGCTGCCGCGTGGTGCCCGGGAATGGGAACCGCCCCGTCGCATCATTGGCGGTGACGATGGCGTCTCGAGAGTGAACGCCGTGGTGCTGGCCGGCGGGCCCGGCGAGTTGACGTGCTTCTACTCGAACATCGAAGGGGGAAGGAACTTCGAATTCGCGCGCCCCTGCTTCCGCGTCTCGCGCGATGACGGCGTCACCTGGGGGCCGGAGCAGCGAGTGCCCGAGCCGAAGTATGAGCATCCCACCGGCACGCTCTTCGCGCTGAAACTGATTCGCCTCATGGACGGCACGATCGTTCTGCCCGCGAATCGCGAGTGCGAGCATCCCGATCCCAAGCGCGGCTGGACCTCGCTCTTCTACCGCAGCATCGACGCCGGCAAGACGTGGACTGAGTCGGCGGAGATTCTTCCCACGCCCCGCAATATCCAGCCCACGGCGCAACAACTCGCCGATGGCTCACTCGTCGCCTTCTTCCGACCACGCGGACGCAATGCGAAGCTCTGGCGCTCCACCTCGCGCGATGGCGGCGTGACGTGGGCCCCGCTCGAACGCACCGCGCTCGACAATCCCTCCACGCGCTCCGACTTCGTCGTGTTGCCCAGCGGCAAGCTCGTGCTCGCCTGCAACGTGTCGCCGGTCGACCGCGCGCCGGTAAATCTTCTGCTCTCCGATGAACTCGGCAAAACCTGGCGCGTGAATCGCGCCATCGAGACCGGCCCCGGACCTTACGGTTATTGCGCCGTCCTCCGCACTCGCGACGGCAAAATCCATGTCGCCTACGACACCGACCGCCGCGTCATCAAGCACGCTGTCGTGGACGAGGCCTGGTTCGACGAGCCGGCGGTGATATATGCTGTCGTCATTGTCGGCGGCACCAACGCGCCCCGCAGCCTGCATTTCTCGAACAACCTCTTTCACCCCGGCTCGCAAGAGCTGTCCAACGTGGAGCTTCCGCCATGAACAAAAACACACTCCTTCTCCGTCATTTGCTCCGCATCTTCGCATGCTGCGCCGCCGTCGGCGCGTGTCGCTCCGCGCTGGCCCAACAATCGCCCGGCTGGCAGTTCGATCGAGACGTCAACCACGACGCGTTGCCCACGGCGCCGCCTGGGTTCGAGGTATCCTTCTTCGCGCGGGAACCGCTCGTGCGCCAGCCGTGCTCGATGGCCTTCGATGCCAAGGGCCGGCTCTGCGTCGGCATGGGACCGCAGTATCGCAATCCAAAGCCCAACACGCCGGGCGACAGCGTCGTGCTGGTGCTCGACACGGATGGCGATGGCAAAGCGGATCGCACGAAAACGTTCGCCACCGGTTTCAACGCCATCCAGGGACTCGCCTGGCACGGTCGGGATTTGTGGGTGGCCAACGCGCCCGACCTCACTGTCGTGCGCGACCTCGATGGCGATGACGAGGCGGATGAATACGTCCGCGTGTTCACCGACCTCGGCAATCTCGAGCACGGCCTGCACGGCTTGAACTGGGCACCCGACGGCAAGCTCTACATGAGCAAGGGCAACTCGAAGGGTCTGACGCAGCCGGGCCGCATCGCTCCGAAAGCGTTTCGCGAACTGTGGGGTGTGACCGCGCCAGCCGGCTCGCCCGGCTTCCCGGCGCCGCGCACGTTCAAGAAGGGCGAATACCAAAAAGCCTATCACGATCCCGAAGACGACTGGGGCCGCGAAGGCGGCGTGCTGCGCTGCAACGATGGCGGGCGCGATCTCGAAATCGTCTCGCGCGGGATGCGCAATCCGTGGGACATCACGTTCGATTCCAGCTTCAACTGGCTAGGCACGGACAACGACCAGAACGAAGGCGACCGCGTGTTGAGCCCGTTTTACGGCGCGCACTTCGGCTGGAATCATCCGTGGAGCACGAGTTGGTCGGGCGCGGGCAATCTGCCCACCACGCCGATCAGCGCTCCGGTTTTCCACGGCTCCGGCACGGGCATCATCTTCTACGACGCGCCGCAGTTTCCGCCGGAGTTCCGCCGCGTGTTCTTCGTCAACGACTGGCTGCTCAAGACAACGTTCGCCTATCGCCCGCGTTGGGACGGCGCGTTGATGCAACCGACGGGGGGGCAGTGGCAGCCATTCATCAGTGGTGGCGCTGGGCTGTTTCGACCGACGGATTTGGAAGTCGGCCCCGACGGCGCGTTGTGGTGCCTGGGCTGGAGCAGCGGCTACGGGGTGGAGTGGAAGGACGGTAGAGCGAACGGCGAGATGCTCAACGAAGGCCGTGTGTTCCGCATCGCGTGGACGAACGCGCCGGTCGCGTGGTGGAATTCCGCCAAGCGCGGCAAGCCGCTCGCGCAATGGAACGTGACCGAACTCATCGAAGACTTCGCCGGCCCGTTGCCGGTGTGGCGCAGCGACGCGCAGGATGAACTGGTGCGACGGAACACGTCCGTAAAACGCGATCTCATCGCCGGGTTGGCGAGCGGCACGTTGACCGAAGCGCAGGAGACCTGG
Organism: Akkermansia muciniphila; assembly: GCA_945865375.1. Lineage (GTDB taxonomy): Bacteria > Verrucomicrobiota > Verrucomicrobiia > Limisphaerales > F1-80-MAGS106 > F1-80-MAGS106. The sequence continues at coordinate 27,248 of CAMBEJ010000013.1, forward strand.
GCCGCGTGGACTTTGGGCCGAATCGCGCCGGAAGATGCGAGGGTGGACGAGTGGTTCGCCACTCCGAAAGCCAGTCAGAATCTGGCGATGCAATCGCTGCGTATTCTTGCCCACCGCAGCCGCATTACCCAACGCCCGCTCCCGGACGCCATCGCCCGCGCGCTGACCAACTCCGAACCCCGCCTCCGCTTCGAGGCCGTTCAGGCCATCTGGCAGGCGAATCAAACTCAGTTTCTGCGACCGTTGAAGGCGCTGGCAGCCCGCGAGACGGATCGCCTCACGTATTACTGCGCGTGGAATGCGCTCGGAGCGTTCGCGTCCACGAATCAACTCGCGGCGATGCTCGACGATGCGCGGGGTGGATTGCGCGCCGCCGCGTTGCTGGCCCTCGCCAGCCGGGACGCGCTCGACGAAGCCACCGCCTCACGACTGCTGACCGATCCGCACAGCCCTGCGTCCACGACCGCCGCGCTTTGGATCACGAAGCACCGCGGCAGTTCGCTTGTGCTTCTGTCCCCAGGCGAAGGCGGGTTTGAGCGCGAAGTAACGGTCAATCTCGAACGCAGCTTCAAGCCTTCAGACATCCGCTACACACTCGACGGCTCCACGCCGACGTTGCGTTCGCCCACGTTTGACGGCCCGCGCCTGGTCATCCGCGAGACCACGACACTCAAGGCCGCCCTGTTCGTGAACAATGAAATGATCGGCCGGCCGGTTGAAGCCGTTTACCGAAAAGCTGGCGAGACCGGCCCTGTGACCTCGCTGCTCCAGCCGCAATCCACGCCCACAACAATCGAGCATGTGCTGCCGTTGCTGGCGAAAGCAGATGGGAAGCGGGGCGAGGAACTGTTCTTCTCGGCCGGCGGGGCGGGCTGCTTCAACTGCCATCGCGTCGGCGCGCGCGGAAACAATTTCGCGCCCGACCTCACCGGACTCGGCCAACGCACCGAGGCGCGGCATGTGATCGAGTCCATCCTCGCGCCCAACGCCGTCATTACCGAAGGCTTCAACACCCTGAATGTCGAAACGCCGGACGCCGAATACTCGGGTGTGCTGCTGGAGGAATCGGGGCTCGCCCTCACGCTCGGTCTCGCCACCGGTCAGCGCCAGATCATCCCGAAGTCAAAACTCACCTCGCGAAAAACCGCCGCCGGGTCCGCCATGCCGGCCTACGACACATTGCTCGCACCGCACTACGCGGCGGACCTTGCGGCATATCTGCTGGCACAGAAAGGCTTAGCGTCGGGCATTGCTCGGCCGGAAGTTTCCAGTGCGCCAGCCGTGTTGAGCGATGCTCGGCGCTCCCCCGACGCCACTCCTTCGGTCGCACCGACCGCGTGGCCAAAGGGCGATGGCTTTCAGTTTGCCCAAACCCCGGATCGCCTCGTCATCGCGCACTCCGGCCAGCCCGTGACGGAGTTTGTCTTCCGCGATGAGAACATCCTGCGACCTTACTTCGCGAACGTCCACGCTCCCGGCGGGCTGAAAGCCACGCGCAACCATCCGCCCATCGCGGGTGTGGACGCCACGGACCACGACACCATGCATCCCGGCATCTGGCTCGCGTTTGGGGACATCAGCGGCGCCGACTTCTGGCGCAACAAGGGGAGCATCGAACATCGCCGTTTCACCGAATCGCCGGCGGTCCGAGGCGGTCGTCTCACCTTCGCCACCGAGTGCCGCCTGCGCACCGCCGACGGCCGAACTCTGAGCGCGCTCACCGATCGCTTCGCGCTCGCGGCGCAGACCAACGCGTGGCTGCTCGTGTGGGACGCGACTTTTCATTCCGACGAAGCTGACTTCACTTTCGGCGACCAGGAAGAGATGGGTTTTGGCGTGCGCGTGGCGACGGCCATCACGGAAAAGAACGGCGGCGTGATCACCAGCAGCAGCGGACTGAGGACGGCGAAAAGCACCTGGGGTCAGCCAGCCGATTGGTGCGACTATTCCGGGACCGTGGACGGCAAGCCCATTGGCATCACGGTCCTGACGGATCCGAAACATTTTCGCCCGAGCTGGTGGCACAACCGCGACTACGGCGTCTTCGTCGCCAATCCCTTCGGCCGCGCCGCCATGAAGCGGGGCGACAAAAGCGCCGTGACGGTGAAGCGCGGTGAGACCTTCCGACTGCGGTTCGGAGCCGCCATTCACAGTGGACCAGCATACGACGCGGCCACAGAGTTCCGAGGATTCATCGAACCGACTCGGGAGGGCGCGGACAAGCCGACACGCAACTGACCGTCATGAGCCGGATGAAGGCCGAACTGAAGATCTGGCAATTGTCGGTGATTCGCTGCTACCATGTTGGGGACTACAAAACACAATGAAACAGATTCTCGCACTATTCACGGTCTGCCTGCTGGCTTGGCTGACCGCCCTTCACGCCGCAACTCCGCGCCCCGTCCGTGTTCTGATGTGGGACGAGCAACAGCCAGAGCAGAAGCGCGCCTATGGAGAAAGGTTCCTCGGCGAAACCATCGCGGCGCACCTCACCGCCCAATCCGGTTTCGTCGTAAAGAACGCTTCGCTCAACTCGCCAGGGCAGGGTCTCGATGACGCGACACTCAATGACACCGATGTGGTGATCTGGTGGAGTCACCAGAAGAACCCGTTCGTGACGGACGAGAACGTGGAGCGCCTCGTGACGCGCGTGCGTGAGGGGAAGTTGGGCTTCATCGCGCTGCACTCGGCGCACTGGGCGCGACCGTTTGTGCGGCTCATGCAGGAGCGGGCCAAGGACGATGCGCTGGCGCAGATTCCCTCTGCCGAACGTGCCACGGCGAAGTTCGAATACTTCAATCAGAACCCGCTCGGCAAAGTCCCGCGACGTGATGCGCCCCTGACCCCGGCGTTGCGTCAGGAGGACGGTGTCTGGAAGCTCACGCTCCCCGGCTGCATCTTTCCCGCGTATCGCGGCGATGGCGCGCCGAGTCACGTCACCACGCTCTTGCCTGATCATCCGATCGCCGTCGGGTTGCCGGCGAAGTGGGACGTGAAGCAGACGGAAATGTATGACGAGCCCTTCCACGTACCGAAGCCCGACGCGGTGGTCTTTGAAGAGCGATGGGACAAAGGCGAGCACTTCCGCAGCGGCTGCGTCTGGCAGGTGGGTAAGGGGCGTGTCTTCTACTTCCGTCCCGGCCACGAAACGTTTCCCGTCTTCAAGCAAGCCGAGCCACTGCGCGTCGTGGAGAATGCGGCTCGCTGGGTCGCGCCGGAGAAATGAATGCGTGAAGCCAGACCGAGACAACCGCCCGGTTCGATGGCCGGCGCTCCGTCGCTATTTGCCTGCACCATGAAGCACCGATTCCTGTTTTTCTCCGCCCTGCTACTCGCTCCGCTGGTGGCGCTGCACGCCGCCGACGCTTCGCAAACATCCCTTCCCCTTCCAGGCCAGGTCTTTCAGGTGGAAGGCCGCACGGCGTTCGTCATCTCGCCGCAGGACCATCAAGTGATCCAACGAAGCTCGAAGAAGAAAAGCTCCATGCTTATCAGCGGTGAGTTGGCCGGTTTCACTCGCAAGAAGTGGACCGTCGAAGCGCGCCTCATCGTGGACGGCCAGCTCGGGAAGTGGCAGCGCCTGTCCGTTGATTCAAAGCGGCAAAGTTTTGCGGCGCGCTGGGACGCGCCCGCCGGCGGCTGGCATCGCCTGGAAATCCGCGCGTTTTCCGGCGGCAGCGTTCTGGCCGAATCGGTGGTTGAGCATGTCGGCGTGGGTGAGGTCTTTGTCATTGCCGGACAGTCCAACTCCGCTAACCACGGCGCGGAAAAGCAGAACACCAAGACCGGCCTCGTCGCGGCCTTTGACGGCCAACGCTGGCGACCCGCCCACGATCCACAGCCCGGTGCCAGAGGCGGTGGAGGCAGTTTCATCCCGCCGTTCGGCGACGCCATCGCGGAGAAATTCCATGTCCAGGTCGGCATCGTGGCCTGCGGTGTGGGGGCCACCAGCGTGCGTGAGTGGCTGCCGAAGGAATCGAAGTTTCCCAATCCTCCCACCATTGAAGGCAACGTGACAAAACTTCCGGGTGGCGAATGGGAGAGCAAGGGTTTGGTTTTTACCAACTTCAGCGCGCGCCTGAAACAACTCGGCCCATGCGGCTTTCGCGCCGTGCTCTGGCACCAGGGCGAAAGCGACGCCAACCAGGCTGACTCCACGCGCACGCTGCCGGGCCATCTCTACCGCGACTATCTGGAGCAACTCATCCGCGCCTCGCGCCGGGAGATCGGCTGGAACGCGCCGTGGTTCGTCGCGCAGGTCAGTTATCATGTGCCCGGCGATGAAGCGTCGCCGGACATCCGCGCGGCGCAGGCTGCGCTGTGGAAGAAGGGTCTCGCCCTCGAAGGTCCCGACAGCGATGCCCTCAAGGGCGAGCTCCGCGACGATGGTGGCCAGGGCGTTCACTTCAGCGGGCCCGGCCTGCGCGAACACGCCGCACGCTGGGTGGAGAAAGTCGCGCCGTGGCTCGAACAACGATTAAAATGAATACCATGAACATGCCGCCATACGTCTCCAGACTTCGGTTCCTCACTGCCTTAGCCCTCGCTTTGGCTTGCCTGAACTCAGCAGCAGCCAGCCATCAGACAAATTCCATCGAAGGCTGGACCGTGCTGGTGAACGAGCGATTGCTCACCGAGGACAAATCGGGAGCCGCGAAGGCGCTCGAACTTCTGGGCCCGCAGTTGCGAGAAATTGTCCGCGTGGTGCCAGCGTCGGCAATGGCGAAATTGCGCGAGGTGACGTTGTGGTTCTCACCCGAATATCCCGGAGTGCCGCCGCGCGCGGAGTATCATCCGGGCGCCGGCTGGCTGCGCGACAATGGACGTGATCCAGCGATGGCCAAGGGGGTCGAATTCACCGATGTGCGGAACTTCGAGGCCGAGACGAAGCGGATGCCGAACTTCACCCTGCACGAGCTGGCGCACGCGTATCATGACCGGGTGCTGGCCGGTGGCTTTGACAATGCGGAAATCAAAGCCGCCTACGAGCGCGCGAAGTCGAGCAAGGGATACGAAAAGGTCGAACGCTGGTTCGGTAACGGACGGCCGAACACGAAGGAGAAAGCCTACGCGATGACCAACCCGATGGAATACTTTGCCGAGACAACGGAGGCGTTCTTCTCGCGCAATGATTTCTTTCCTTTCACTCGCGACGAATTGAAACAGCACGATCCCGAGATGGAGAAGTTGCTGGAGCGGTTGTGGGGTTTCCCCACTCCATCCACCAAGACGAGCCAGGTGAGGCCACCGCCGCTCGAACTCAAGGTTCCCGCGTTCTACAAAAAATATCTGGAGGCGGATGGCTACCCCATCGTCGCCTCGGCGCACGTCAACGATTACGGGCTCAAAGAAGCCGCCTACCTCGTCAACCTCATGCTCGCCAAGCGTCCGGACGTGCGCGCGGCCATGATCAAAAGCGGTTCAAGGCTGTGCATCATCGCGCACAATGAATTCACCACCGACCTGCCGGAGTGGGCAAAGATGACGCCCAAGGATTATTGGGACGCCCGCGCCCGGGGCACGGGCGGCTCGGCCGACGATCCACTCTGTTCCTGCGGCGAGGAGAATCTGCTCGCCTACCCCGGCGACCCCTACGCGGCGGAAAATATTCTCATCCACGAGTTCGCGCACAACATCCACCTGCGCGGGATGGTGAACGTGGACCCGACCTTCGATCCGCGCGTGCAGGCGGCCTATGACTCGGCGATGAAGACGGGCTTGTGGAAAGGCAAATACGCGTCCGTGAACCATCACGAATACTTTGCCGAGGGCGTGCAGTCGTGGTTCGACAACAACCGCGTGAACGACCACGACCACAACCATGTGCATTTGCGCTCGCAGCTCCTCGAATATGACCCCGGCCTGGCCGCGCTGTGCCGGGAGGTTTTCGGTGACACCGAATTGAAATACACCAAGCCCGCCACCCGCCTGCGCGACCACCTCGAAGGCTACGACCCCGCGACCGCGCCGAAATTCGCCTGGCCCGAACGTCTGACGAAGGTGAAGGCCGAGATAAGGCAAGAGGCCCAGGCCCGGAGCGATGCCGCGGAGAAAAGCGCCACCGCGACACCGAAGGAGCCGGCCCGGTAATCTCCCGTCACCGCTTCTTGATCCATCACATCCATGAAAATCATCCGCATCTTTGCCCATCGCGTTGAACTCCACTGCACGAGACGACTTACAATTGGTCCGGTGGCAAATCGGTCACGGTGTTCGACAACACCATCGTCGGAGTCGAGACCGATACCGGACTGATTGGTTACGGCGAGGTCTGTCTGCTCGGGCCGTTCTATCTGCCCGCGTATGCGGAGGGCGTGCGCGCCGGTCTTCGTGAACTCGGGCCGCATTTGTTGGGCGAAGATCCGCGCCAATGGATAAAATTAAACCGCACGATGGACGCCGCGCTCAAGGGCCATTCGTATGTGAAGAGCGGCCTCGACATCACGTGCTGGAACATCCTCGGCCAAGCGGCGCAGGTAGTCGGCCTTTGTGCCAGCCAGTGTGCCCTTGGCGAACTCGCCACCGAACCAGCATGCGGCATCCGGTAGGCGGTCCTTCCAGCTTTTGATGACGAAAATGCGTTCGTAGAATCGTCCGCTTCGCTCCCACGTTCTGGCTCGGCCCGGGTTGAGCCAACTCACCGGAATCCGCGTGAAGGCCCACGCCAGACCGAGTTAAATGACGAGCCAGCCAGCCACGTTCAATACGATGATCCAAAAGATGGGCAGTTCAATCGGCACGCATCCGGGCGGCGTAAACCGGGCGTCCGGGAAAACCGGGCTTGCCAGAGCTAATTACTTTGCCGATTCGTGCATACTGGTTCGCACCCGCACGGCATCGAGTTGGCCGACGCTGCGCCATTGCTCCGTGCCAGCGGTGTCGAAGAAAATGAATGTCGGGGTGATTTCAATCCCGTATTGGCTTGCGAGTTTGCGTCCCTCGGCGCTTTGGATGTCCACGCGGCGCACAACCAACTTGCCACGCAATTCTTTCTCCAATCGATCTACCCCCGGTTTTATCGCGACACAACCGAGGCAGTAAGGCGATTGCATTTCGAACAGCAACGGCTGGCCAGCAAGCGGTGTTTCGGCCGGTCCGGCCAACGGCCGAAACACCAGCCACAACGCTCCGAGGGCCACCATGGCCCCGCCCAAGATCAGCCAGTGGCGCATCTTCCCGCCGCGCCGCACCGCGAGCCAAAGTCCGCCAGCCAGCAATAGTGCCGCGACGATTGGCGCGGAGTAATGGTTGAAGAAGTGCATGATCCAAATCCGCATCCCTAATCAGAAAATCTCGCCATCAAGCAACGGCTGGTGAATCGCATTCTGGGAGGGAACTTTTGCGACTTGCGTTTGCCGTAGAAGCGAAAATGTCCTTCAGCCGCTGCTGCCGATACTCGAATATGCGTTCGACATCGCGCCGCACAAACAGCCAGTGGACCAACGCACCACCAATCGGGCGATAGCGCACGCGGTCCAGGCAGAGCGTGCCGCCATCCCGTTCCTTGAAGGTGTGCGTGTGATGCCACAAGGTGTAAGGGCCGCTCAGTTGAACGTCCACGAACCGGTGCGGTGGATCCCACTCCGCGATTTCCGTGCGCCAGCGGATAGGAAGACCGTGAATCATGATTCGGTAATCAATCAGGGTGCCGGGACGCAAGATGATCGGCGACGGTGTGAGGACTTGGAACTTCAGCCAGGGAGGCGTGAGGGCTTGCAGGTTGCGCGGCTCGGCGAAGAAGGGGAAGACTTCGCTGAGCGGGCGCGGAACGCAAGTTTCGGATTGGAAGGTAAACTCTTTCATAGGGTTGCCCGCTCAAAGCCGGGTTTTGATGCCGCAGGCGCGCATCACGCACCAACCCCGCAGCGCCTCGAACCCGACGAATAGCCCCGCCGCCAGCAACCCCAACCCCAGCCAGACGGAAACGGTCAAGCCGAACCCCGCTCCCACGAGCAACACCAATGCCCCGATTCCACGGACGAACCTGCCCCGGTTGTCAATGTTGCGGGAGAAGAGCGGTTTCATCGTTTCACTTTCTTGGCGGGCTTGCACAGATCATCCAAGGCGGAGTAGAACTGCGCGACCACACGTTGCAGCAACCCTTGCGCACCCAATTCCACTGCTGCGCGCTTTAACGCCTCCTCCAGACCTGGAGCGTTGAGCGACTTCACGGCCGCGATGCATTCCTCGATGAATGTTTCCGCCGCGGGAACGGCCGGGGGGCGGGTCCGCGAGCGAGGAGCATCACATGGGGCGCCGTCGGATTCGCTGGCGAGTTGGCGCAAGGTTTCGACCGGGAGCTTCGCAACGTGTCCGATGCTATGTCCGGCCTGCGTGATGTCGCGCAGCAGCCTCAGTCGCTCGATTTGTTTGTCAGAGTAAAGACGGCGGTTCGTCGTGGTGCATTCCGGCTGCACGGCGCCGTAGCGCTTCTCCCATATCCGGATGACGTGAGCGCTCAATCCTGTGCGCCAGGCCACGACTTTAAATCCTTGATGGGGTTCTTCCATAACATTGACGACTTTGAGACAAACGCCCACTTCCTGGCAAGTGGAGATTTCACTTATTAAATAAAACACGGAAGCAATCCTCGTAACAACCCGAATATAGCAGAAGAAAATGCGGACGATCGGGTCAGATAAATATATTTAGACAACTTCTTGACAGTTTAACTTAGTTAGTACAGATTATATACAAGTTCGGAGCTGCTCCGCAGCGAGCCGAACCTGAAAATGAATTGTGGATATCGGAAGTCGACCGCACACATCGCTCGCCCACGGACTCACGAATGCCGGTCCGGCGAATCGATCCACTTTGCGGTTCTCGTCCGAGTTCACACCAAAACACAATCGCCATACTCCATACAGACCATGAAAACCATTCGAACCCTTGCCCTAACCGCTATCGCCGCCCTAGCGGTGGCTTCCAACCTCGTCCACGCCGACACCGAAACCGGCCATAAAAAAGACATCGTGGCGGTCGCCTCCAGCGTCGGCAGCTTCAACACCCTCGTCGCTGCCGTGAAAGCCGCCGGTCTCGTTGAAACCTTGCAAGGCCCAGGGCCGTTCACGGTTTTCGCGCCGACCGATGAGGCCTTCGCCAAGTTGCCGAAGGGCACGGTGGAAAACCTGCTCAAGCCCGAGAATAAAGCAAAACTCGTCGCTATCCTCACCTACCACGTAGTGGCTGGCAAAGTCATGGCGGCGGACGTTAAAACCATGAAAGCCAAGACCGTCAACGGCCAGTCGCTCGACATCAAAGTTGCCGACGGCGCCGTGACTGTGGACAAAGCCAAGGTCGTCAAGACGGACGTTGCAGCCAGCAACGGGGTCATCCACGTGATTGATGCCGTCGTGTTGCCAAATTGAATCCTCTGGTGCAGGCGGGGAGCGCTTGGCTCTCCGCCTTGATCACCCAACTTTAACCACCAACCAACTAATTAGTGTGACCGCTGCTCATGTCACGGCGGAGTTGCCCCGGCCTGACGCCCTCACTCTATACCTATTCGAAGCCGCCAAGGTCCCGTTCCTAGCGCGCGAAGAGGAGACTTCCCGGGGCCGGCGCCTCCAGGGCGGCGACGAGCAGGCTCGTGAGCACATGATTCGCGCGAATCTCCGGCTGATGGTTAAAATCGCCCGCGAATACGACAACCTCGGCGTCCCGCTGCTCGACCTGATCACCGAGGGTGATCGAGCAATTCTTGCTAAAACAACTCCGTCAGATGTTAGAGCAGCCGCCGTCTGTTGCGCCTGCCGCCTGATTCACTAACTGATCGCAAGCCCCAACAACCAAGAATATGGAAAAGGCCATCTCGTGTGCTTCGACTTTCGCCCCACCAACCGCAAACAACCACCCGCGATTTACTCCATGAAACGATCCTCGACAATCCTCTGCATGCTGGCCGCTTTTGCGGCGGTAGCCCAGGCCGCAGACTCTGACTGGCCGCAATGGCGCGGGCCTACTCGCGATGGCCAGTTCACCGGGCCGACCTGGCCGGAGAAGCTCGATACGAACCACCTGCGTCAACTTTGGCGCGTCGAACTCGGGTCGAGTTACTCTGGTCCGATTGTAGCGGGCGACCGCGTGTTCACAACTGAGTCAAAGGATAAGAAGTTCGAGGTCGCCACCGCCTTCGACCGCGAGACCGGCAAGGAAATCTGGCGCGTGCAGTGGGAGGGGGCGTTGAGGGTGCCGTTCTTCGCCAAGTCGAACGGCGACTGGATTCGCGCGACGCCGGCCTGTGATGGCGAAAGCCTCTTCTTCGCCGGGATGCGCGATGTGCTGGTGTGCCTCGACGCGCAGACGGGGAAGGAACGCTGGCGGTGCGATTTCGTGAAAAAGTTGGGGGCGCCGCTGCCCGACTTCGGTTTCGTCTGTTCGCCTCTCGTCGATGGCGAGTTCGTTTACGTCCAGGCGGGCGCGAGCTTTGTGAAGCTCAACAAGCGCACGAGCGAACTGGTCTGGCGCACGCTCGCCGACAAGGGCGGCATGTGGGGAAGCGTCTTTTCGTCGCCGATGTTCGCTGAACTCTCCGGCAAGCGGCAACTCATCGTGCAGACCCGCGAGAAGCTCGCCGGCGTGGACCCGGCGGACGGTAAGGTGCTGTGGGAACAACATGTCGAAGCGTTTCGTGGCATGAACATCCTCACACCGGTCGCAGACAACGACATGCTTTTCTCCAGCACCTACGGCGGCAAGACGATCGGCTTCAAGATCGCCCAGGCCGACGGCAAATTCACGGTCACCGAAGCTTGGAATCACAAGGCGCAAGGCTACATGAGCACGCCGGTCATCATCAATGGCATCGCTTACGAACACCTCAAGAGCCAGCGCGTGATGGCCATCGAAGTCGTGACGGGCCGCGAGCTCTGGACGAGTGATCAATCCTTCGGCAAATACATGAGCCTCGTCGCGCAAGGCGACCGCATCCTTGCGCTCGACCAGCGCGGACAGTTGTTCCTGTTCCGCGCGAACCAGAAGAAGTTCGATCTGCTCGCTCAACGCAAACTCACCGACGCCGAGACGTGGGCGCACCTCGCCGTCGCAGGCGACGAGCTATTTGTTCGTGAGTTGAATGCACTCACGGCATTTCGCTGGTCGCACCCGGGACCAGCAGACACGACCGCCGCCCGCCAATGAAGGCGACGGCAGACAAAGGATCAAAACTATGCAACTCACATTCGACTGGTTGATCGTGCTGGAAAACCTCCGGCGCGGGATCATGGTCACGGACGTGACGCTCCAAGGTCCGGCGGGTCCGCGCATCATTTATGTGAACAGCGCTTGGCTCAAGATGACCGGATACGGTCGCGACGAACTCGCCAATCAGACCCCGCGCCTGCTTCAGGGCAAGCACACCGACCGCGCTGTGGTCGCCTCGATCAGGCAAAAGCTTTTGAACCGAGAAGTGTTTCACGGTCAAACCTGGAACTACCGCAAGAGCGGCGAGCCTTTCCTCATGAACTGGTATTGCTACGCGATCTACGGTGAGCGACCCAAACCGATCTACTATGTGGCTGAGCAGGAGGACTTGACGGAGTTGGAAACCTTGCGCATGAAACAACGTCTGCTCGTCAACCCGAATGACGCGGACGCCCTGGACTTCTTCTCCGTCCTGGACGAGTGGAAAGCCAAGCGGAAGAAGTCCTGAGCTTTTGGCCACAACCAAACTCATCCTGCTTACCGGCGCCACCGGTTACATCGGCGGGCCACTCCTCAAAAAACTCGAGGCCCGGGGCTGTCGCCTTCGCTGCCTGGCCCGGCAGCCGGAGTTTCTGATCGCGCGTGTCGCGGCCGGCACTGAAATTGTCGCCGGCGACGTGTTGGATTCCGCCAGCCTGGACCGGGTGATGAGCGGCGTGGACAGGGCCTACTATCTTGTCCATTCCATCCAGCGCGGCAGTTACTTTTCGGAGAAGGACCGGCAAGCCGCGCGAAACTTTGGCGCGGCGGCGCATGCGCCCGGGGTGCCTCATTTTTACCTTCAGAAATCGGGACTAGACATGTCGATTGTTTCCGGAAGCCGAGAGCTTGAGTATTTTTGGAAAATGATTTGAGAATCCCCCGTGAATTGGACGAACCGTTGGTTTCGGTAGGGATGCAAACCGCCGAGGCGTGAGATTATCCGTGGGGTTTTCGTTCAGACAGCCCACGGTCTTCATGGGATTGAGAGATGGCACGGGCCTCGAGCATGCGGCTGGAGCTGAGTTGGAGGCGGAGATTTTGGCGCTGATCCAATGGTCCGGACGCATAGGAAAGATCGTTACACAGATTCCAACGTCAGAGGAGGCGCTGAATCATTGGCGCGATGTGCTGGCGCGATGGCAGACGGTGTTGCCCGGAAACCCTGACACACAAAACTGGACCATGACGGAGGAGGACGGGACCGGAACTTACCTCGCCAATTACTCGCGTGGAACAAATTCAGGCAAGTCGATGCTCACCAAATCAAAACAGCGGTACACGGTTATTAGGTGTGGGCGGACCGCGATTGGCGAGCCCTCAACGGATGTCAGCGGGAGCGCGGTAATCCAACTCAACCCATATCCGATTCAGATCGAAGGTCATGAGGAATTAGCGATCAGCGCGCCAGAAATCGGGGGAAGCGTCGATTCCAGCGCCGAATACAACTTCCGCATCGAGGCCGCCTCGACGAGCCACGAAGTCATACAGGGAGGGCCGGACAAGCTCCGTGTTTTTCAGAGCTCCAGCGATGTTGGTTGGGCATCAATGACCGGGGCGACAAGCACCGCCACGAATGCGGACATCAAAGGCACGACGATTAGCGAACAAATTCAGGAATTGGAGTCTCTCATGGGCCAAGGCTTGGATGGGACCACGGCTGAGCTGAAGATCCTTGAGAAAATAAAGGCGCTTGTGGAGCACGATGACGCGACGGTTGACGCGATGGTAGAGCGTTTAAAGAACCAAAGCGGCGAACGAGACGAAAATCTGGACGCGGCACTCACTGGAATGCTTGGAGCCGCTGGAACTTCGAAAGCGCAAAAAGCTCTACTGGAGTTGGCATCCTCGGCGGCCTGGCCCAAAGAAGTCCGCGAGAAGGCATTGTTCTCGTTCGCCCAAGTGACGGCACCAATTGGTGAGGTGGACCAGGCTCTGACTGAACTCCACAAGCAAAAAGACGACCTGTCAAACACCGCACTGTTATCCTGGCAGCGATGGGCGATAGGGTTCGTAACCAAGACCCGGAGCGCTTTGCTCAAATCAGCGATACCGTGATCGCGGCAGCAGGTGCGCCGGGCCTGGACCTGAACGACGAGTTCGCCGCTTTGGAAGCGATTGGGAACCTCGGACCGAAGCAGGTTCGGGAGACCCTGCGCAAGTTCCTTGAAAGTGACGATGCATTTGTTCGACAAAAAGCTGTTCTAAGCCTGCAGAGGATCCCTGTGGAAGAAGCCTATCCATCGTTTCAAAATGCGATCCAGAGCGATGTTGAAGAGACAGTGCGCGCGGCGGCGGCAAAGTTAGTTGGGGAGACGCGTTGGGCCGAGGGATATCCAGATTTGGCAAACGCTGCGCAAAAGGATCCCTCGGAGCTGGTGCGCATGGCGGCCGTGGCCGCCCTTGGCGAATGGGGTCCTGAGAACGAGGAAGCGATCCAGGTTCTGAGAAGTGTGGTGGTTCACGATCCTGCCGAGCAAGTTCGAGATGTGGCTGCTCAAATTCTGACCGCCCCGGAGGTAGAGCGTGGCGAGCACTGAGCCCTCCACATAATAGGGGTGCCCTCTCCGATTGCGGGGCCATTCCACACGTTCCATTCGGGTGCATTGGCGTCCATTCGCCGGCCATCTGGACGGTGACCATTCCTTTAGAAGGCGATGGCCCGTCAATGGTCACGAAGGGCCAGCAAGACCGCGTCAAACACCGCCTGCACAGTGACGGATTCCATGCATCGCGTCAGCGTTTCCGGTGAACCGCGGATGTCCCCGCCGTCATACTTGTAGAAATCGAGGTTGCGCCCATGAGTCATCGGATTGCGAACCAGGGTGAACGGGTGCCCATACGGCGCGAGCGTCGGGCCGTAGGTGGGGGATTCGATAACGATCTGGCGGGGCACTTTCATCGCGGCCGCAAGGTGCATCATCAGGTTGTCGACGCTCAAAAACACCGGGCAACGGTCCAGAAGCGCCGCAGCGTGTCGCACGGTGGGTGTCCTGGCGGGAATGACACGCGGGGAGCCTGATGATGCCAGCAACTCCTGGTTATCAACCTCCTCCTCAGGCCCTCCAAAAAGAATCACCTGCTGTGTTGCGTGGTCCTTCAGCAACCTGTCGATCAACTCCCGGTAGTGATTCAGGGGCCATCGTTTGAATCGCAGATTCTTGGTGGTGCCGGAACCCGTGTGGATGCCGACCCAATCTGCGCCGGCCAGGTGGTGTTCCCGCACAAAATCCGCCGACCACGCGCGCTCTTCGGGTGTCAGAAAAAGCTCGAACTCATGTGAGAGCAGCCTTTCGCGCGCTCCGATCAAGGGGAGGAGGCGCAGGTTGTTCTCAAGGGAGTGGATCGAATAATCCTGCGGGATGGAACGATTCACGAGCCGTCGGTCGAGCCAGGTGGAGTTATCGTAGGCATGGCTGACGCGGATGGGCGCGCCCACGATCAACGCCACGAGGCGGTAGTGGCGTTTGCTTTGCGGATGGGTATTCAGACTGATGGCGTAGCGCTTGCGTCGGAGAGAAAGCAGGCAACGCAGCGATCGCAACGTTCCTTCGCGTACCAGATTTTTCTGGATGACCCCATCCACGTTGGGATTGTGCAGGAGCAGATCACGCGCGCCAGGCCAAAAAACAAAGAAATCAATGGTTGCAGTGGGAAAATTGAGGCGCAATTCCCGGGCCAACGGAGTGGCGATAAGCGTGTCACCAATACCCGCGAGGGAGATGACCAGGATTTTCATCGGAACTCAGCAAGAGTGTTTGAAATCGCGATCTGGACGTCCCACTTCAATTCCTTCGTTTCTCGCAATTCTAACCGAAAAACTCGAGAGCTTAACCACGGATGGCACGGAGTGAAGAAAGAGCTTTCTGGCTTCATTCCTATCCGTGTCATCCGTGTCATCCGTGGTTCAATTTGGTTGCGGCTTTGCTACCCAGGGTCATCCGTGGTGTGAACCTGAGGGATGATTTTGTGAGATTCGCCAAACCAGAATCTAAGTGTCGAGTGTTGTCTTCGAAGTGTAGGTGGGGATTAATTACCCGCTTTTGCGGCAAATCCAAAGGCAGGTTTCAGGTTAACGCCCCGTTTTGGGCCCGGCATCGGGTTCGGGTTCGGCACGTTGCGTGGACGGGGCCGGGCTTGCTTTGGGTTTCCTGGGTTCGCGAGTCGCGAATTCGAACCCGACCTTGCCTTCCTTGCCAATCACAAGGAACGCGGAGAAAGGGCGGTTTTTCTTCGAGATAAATTTGTGGAGCAGGTCCGTTTTGCCGTTCCCGAGCAACTTCGTGATCTGGTCACGGTCGATGGAACGTTGCAAAATGACTTTGCCGGTTCGGAAATCGCAGGAACGAGCCGAGCCCACTGACTTCTCGCAGACATAACTCATCCCGTTCTCGTAAACGGGGTTGCTGCACTTGGGGCATTTGCCTATCGCTTGCTGGCCCGTGAAGTCCACTTCAGCAGCTTGCCCATCTGCGGAGCCGCCATTTTGACCGAAGTCGAACTCCACTTTGTGTTCCGCGTTCATTTTGAGCTGAGCGGCGAAGGGTTTGCCCATCTTGCTCCTGAAGCCTTGAAGCGGGCCCAACACCTTCTTGGAGATCAACTCCTCAATCTCCGGGATCTCGAACTGGCGTCCCGCCAGAATTTTCCACATGGAGAAATCACAACCTTGGCACTGGAACTTTTTGTAGTTTTCGCGAATCTCACCGCGGCATTTCGGGCAGGGCACGGACAAAGTCCCAAAATCGCCTGGGACGGTGTCGCTCTCATAACGCTTGGCTGTCTCGACAATGTGGCGCGTCATGTCGGCGATTTGTTTCATGAAGTCGGATCTGGCGAGCTGGCCACGTTCCATCAGCTTGAGTTTGAACTCCCAATCCCCGGTCAACTCGGGGGAGCACAATTCGGGCACGTTGAGTCCGCGCAGCAGAGTGATGAGCGAGATTCCTTTCGCCGTGGCTTGCAAGTCCCTGCCCAGGCGCAAGACGTATTTCTCGAAGAGCAAGCCTTCGATGATCGCTGCACGGGTTGCCGGGGTGCCCAACCCCTTGGCGCTCATGGCCTCGCGCAACTCTTCGTCCTCCACCAACTTCCCAGCGCCCTCCATGGCTGACAACAATGTGGCTTCAGAAAACCGGGCCGGAGCTTTCGTTTGCAGGTTTTGCACATCCACGCGGACGGCGGTGACGATTTCGCCTGATTGCACTGGGGTCAGATTGGGCGTGTCGTCTGTCTGCGCTTCTTTGCCGTAAACCGCAAGCCAGCCTGCATTCACAAGCACTTTGCCCTCGCTCTTGAACGGTTCGCTCTGGACCCTCGTGATCCGAGTGGTCACTTGGAACTCAGCGGCAGGATAAAACACAGCGAGAAACCGTCTCGCCACGAGATCGTAGAGTTTGAACTCAGGTTCGCTGAGGTTCTTGGGCGAGATAGCCGTGGGAATGATGGCGAAATGGTCCGAGATCTTGGCATTGTTGAAAATGCGCTTATTTGGACGGACCCAGCCTTCCTTCAAAATCTGGCCTGCGAAAGGCGCATATCCGGTGGTTCCGAATGATTGCAGCGTTTGTTGCACGGTGCCCAAGTAATCCTCGGGCAGCGCGCGGGAATCGGTTCTTGGATAAG
This sequence comes from Akkermansia muciniphila, assembly GCA_945865375.1. Lineage (GTDB taxonomy): Bacteria > Verrucomicrobiota > Verrucomicrobiia > Limisphaerales > F1-80-MAGS106 > F1-80-MAGS106. Next base: position 44,054 of record CAMBEJ010000013.1, read on the forward strand.
TCAACACCTTGTGCTTTTCGTAAAGCGCCTGGGCAATCTTCAGCGTTGAGGATGCCGCGAAACCGAACCGACTGTTGGCCTCCCGCTGCAAAGTCGTCAGATCGTATAACAAAGGGGACAGGGACGATGAGGGCTTGCTTTCCTCGGTGACCACTCCGGGTTGATCAGCACATTTTGCGCGGATCGCTTCTGCTTTGGCCCGGTTCCATAAACGCTCAGCCCTCTGATCGCTGTCGGCGTCCTTGCTCTTGTCTTTGACGTATTTTTCATCGAACCATCTGCCGGGATACTCGCCCGCCTTCGCCCCAAAAGTCCCCTGAATCTCCCAGTAATCGCGCGACACGAACTTTTTGATGCGTTCCTCGCGTTCGACCATGATGGCAAGCGTGGGGGTTTGGACGCGCCCGACGGGCGTCAGATGAAAGCCCCCGGTTTTGGAGTTAAACGCGGTCATGGCACGGGTGCCATTGATGCCGACCAGCCAGTCGGCCTCGGACCGACAGACCGCAGCATCCGCTAGGGGGATCATTGTGACGTCCTCGCGCAGCCTAGCGAATCCGTCGCGAATCGCGGCTGGGGTCATGGATTGCAGCCATAAGCGGCGCGCGGGCTTTTCAACACCTACGAACCGCATGATGTAGCGGAAGATGAGCTCTCCCTCTCGCCCGGCGTCACAGGCGTTGATCACCGAGGCCACATCCTTGCGTTTGATCAACTTCGCCAGCAGTTTCAAACGGACCTCAGTTTTCTCCAGAGGTGCCAGATCAAAGTGAGGAGGGATGACGGGGAGATGCGCGAACGTCCATTTGCCGCGCACGACCTCGAACTGTGGTGGCACGCACAGCTCGAGCAAATGCCCTATGGCGGAGGACAAAACGAAGGCCTCGCTCTCGAGATAGTCGCCTTGTTTTGTGAAACCGCCAAGCGCCTTGGCGATATCGGCGGCCACAGAAGGTTTTTCCGCAATAATCAGCGCTTTTGCCATGCAACGAGTCCCTCAATAACTGCCACTCTTAATGTTTTTTTCCGGGCCTGCGGCAGCGACTTCCTTGATCCGATTCCAAAGCACTCCCATCGCATGCCAACCCCTGCAACGGGCACAGAAAGTTGGCTTGCCAACTTAACCGCCACGGTGCAGGCCCTGAAAACTGGACAAAAAGACAATCGAAGTCAAAGCCGGATTCACAACACCCCATACATTTTTAGCTTTTCATCCGCCAGGGTTCGGTTCGGATTTGGGTTCTGTTTTGGGTTGAACGGGGAATAAATCCTTCAAGTTCTCAATTGGATTGAGAGGAAACAGCAGCACTTTCGGGATGAGATAAAGGGGCTCCAATCTGGGTTGTCCAAGGGTGCCGGTGACTTTGTATTCGAACAGTTTGGTCAACGGTGTGAGGAACAGACTCAGTACGCGGCCCGGGAACCAACTGCTCCCCAGCGGTTCGGCCTCCACTTTGGCGCTCAAGCTCCCATCCAGATCCACCCAGCCCCGGTAGAGAAGCCGCGCAACCGGCTCCTGCATCTGCAAATCGTCCGTATGCGCCCGCCCGTTACGGATTTGGAAGGTCGCCTGCGCTCTGCCGCCTCGGCTGCTGCCAAGCCCAGGCGAAAACACGTTCAGCACCGGCGAAAGAATGCTGAACAGCGGCACGTTCCAAAGAGAGCCTTGCTCCAACTTCAAATCGCCGCGCCCCACCCAGGATCGCAGATCCGAGGACAGACCTGAGGTGATGGCAATTTTCCCCTCCAAAACACCCTCCGCGCGATTGGTGGGCGAACTCAAATCCGCCAGCAGGGTTCTTAAATCCGCCTTCTCAAATTCTGCGTCAAACCGCATCTCCCCCTTCTCCACGCGCCTGAAGTCGAAGAAAAAGTCGCCTTTCATTCGCCCCTGATAAAAACTCGAGCGAACATTCGACACTGCCAGGGTGTTGGTGACCCAATCCACTCGCGCCGCGATCTGGGGAACGTGAAACCGCCAGTAGCTGAACCCGTCCCCATCCACCTCGAAGTGCATGTCCGTGAAATCGCTATCCCGCACCTTCAATCCTCCCCACACCCGAACTCTGGGGGGCTGTTCAAATTGATAAGGCTTCACGGCCTCCGTGGTCTTGGGGCCAATGAGACGGGTGACTCTCAAGACCGCCATGGAACTGTTGCCGTTGGTAAACGAAAGCCATTCATTCGGAATGTCATAAACGATGGAATCGGCCGACACCTTTTCCTCTCCAAACCGCAGCTTCAAATCATCAAAGCGGAGGATCGAATCCGAATAGCCCAGGCGCGTCGTCAAGCGGTCAAATCGGTTGCTTTGATAGCCGATCTGCTCGGCCTCCAAGAATCCGCTGGCCCGGACTCCTCCCAGATGCCTCCAGTCTCCGCTGGCTTCGAGGTTCAGCTTCGGCGCTGAACCAAAGCTCAGGGAATCCAGGGTCCGACCCACCCGTGCGTCAAACCAAGGCTTGAAAACGCCCGGATGAATCTCACTGCTCAGAGAGGCCTGGAATGTATTCGAGGATTCGCCCTGGGATGTCGACACCCGCACCCACCCGTTGGAATGACGCATTTCAAACCACGGCGCCGACCACATGGAATTTGACCACGCCGCACGGCCTTCGAGGGACTGCAGCCGAACCCCACGCACATCCACGCTGCCCAACTTCAATTCGGCTGTGGATACCAAGCTTTTCTGCCACTCAGCTCCCCATCTTGATCCCACCGCATTCCTCGCGGGCTTTTGTGGAATTGTGAACCAGGCGCTGGCTCTGAACTCAGGGGGAACCTCCATCTGGACATGCTTGGACCACTCCGTCGCCGTCGGATCGATTTTCTGCCACAACGCCAACGGGTCGATTGTCGAAGTCACCTCGGTGTGGCAGGCTCGGCTGTCCCAATCCATGTCGCCCACCAATTTTGTCACTCCACCCAAGGCGGTGATGCTCAGATTGCGAACGCGTAAAACCGGGTGTCGCCACTCCACATCCGACTCCAACCGTGGCACTTCGACATCTCCTAGCACATGCGCGATGACATCGGTTCCAGTGACTTGACAACGCATTCCAAGTTCCTTGAGCAGGCGGGTTCCATCGACGATATTCAGCAGGGGATCAGTGTCCTTGCCGGACACCTTCAGCGGTTCGCTCGAAGCCGCCAATTCGAGGGTTGCGGCGCGACCCCAACGCGTCGACACTGCGGTCGCGCCGGCAGTCAGTTCCCAACGCCGGAGTCCTGTCATGCCGATGTGTTCCGCCGTGACAGTGGCATGCAGTGCCTCCATTCGCCCCTCCGGATCGGCGCTCAGCATCCTCGGTTGCACCGCCGAGATCTTGATCTCGCTGCGCCTCATCCCAACGGGAGGAAAAGAGCCCGCGCTCACTGGAGCATGGTGCCCGCTGGCGCTCACGCTGTCGGAAACAAGGGCGCTCGACTTCGCTCGCGTCGATTGCAGTGTCCAGTCCGCCACGAACTCCGCGCTGTTGGTCAGGCATTGCGACACACGGCAGTTCACATCGGCAACTTGGACCGAGATGTCTTTTACGCTCACACCCTCCACCCGCCCGAAGACGTTCCACGAGATCCAGGAATTGGTGGCCGGGGATTCGTTCAGCGTGGCCGTCAACGCCACGCGTTCGATGGCAATCCCTGGCGAAGAAACACCCCCTGCTTGAACGTCGATGGTCGCCTTGAAGCTGTCGAGGTTGCGGGCGTCCCCATCAAAGCGAATGCTGATCTCAGGGGCTTCGCTGAAAAGGAGCTGCTCGGACACCTGCACCACGCGATAGAGCTCCGCTACAAAAGCCTCTGTTGACCTTGAAGGACTCCCAGATTTCTGAGGCCCATCGCGCCGCAAATAGGAGGCGTTCGACAAAGTTCCTGCCAGCCGGACCCGGCCCCCCAATCCTTTGGCGAGGAAGCGGTCTAACTTCCATCGATCGCCCTTGAGAAACTGCAAATCCAATCCGATGCCATCGATCAGAAGGGTCTTTGGGGCACGGTTGGTGATTTGCAGAGGCCATTCGAATCGCCCTTTTCGAAGGCGGAGCGACTTGACCTCAAGTTTGCGGTTGAGGATCTTCGAGAAATCGAAATCGAGCAGGACTTCATTGAACACCAGTTTGGGAATGCCCTTTTCCCTGATAGCTTCGAGGACCACCTTCTCCACGACGATGCCCGATGGGAAAAGTCGCATGGTCTCGAACTTCAGATCGATTCCCTGACGCTGCACACTCGCGGCGATCGGACGTTTGATGAAATCCGGCAGCCCGATCAGGTTGAGGTAAATGAATGGAACCAGCACCACGAACAGGACGAACAATGCCAACACACGGCAACCACGAATCCAACGTCGAACTCGCGATACCGGGGAAATTGGAATGGCATCGGGCATCGACGCGTTTCAAATCAAGGCTGTTTCACCGTTTCGGGCACGTTCAGGTAGGAAGCGATATCTTTAAACAAATCACCGGGAAACTCAAACACTATCCATTCCCCGTCGAACACCACCGCAGCATACACGTTGCGGTGAGGCGTCCGCATGCCAAATCGTATCGTGTGAGCTCGAGTTTCCTTTCCATCGAGGGTTTCAATTTTGATCTCGTAAGCCTGCTCGTTGAAGCCGAGTCGTGAAAAGAAATCCGAACCCTGCGCGACCCAGTTCACGGCCTCTACCTGGCCGAGTCGATACAACGTCTCCAAAACGGCCGAGAGCTCCACGAAGCCTTGAAGCGACTGCGGCAGGGACCAGGACCCGTTCTGGGACCGAGCCAGTCCCATGACACGGCCATTCTGAGTGACCATGACAGCCGTGACGTTGGTGATGGAAAACTCCCAGATTTTCCGATCTCGAACCTGATAGGCTGAGTGAGGCATCTTGAGCACATCAGAGAGCTTGGCGGCGTAGACGGACGGTTCGTCCGTGCGCCGCACCACGATGCGATCCACCAAGTTGGTGCCGACGGCTAGATCGGCTGCCACGATATTGGTTGCGGAGCCAGCCGCCGAGGGAATCATCACACGGTAACGGCGTGCGGGGATTGTCAATCCGAATGGCGCGTAATCAGCGACGACATCGCTGAGAAACTCCACGATTTCCAGGCGGTTTAGTTGGTCGAGAATCGATTTAACGATCTCTTTATCCGCGCGAAATGGAGCCTTGTCTCCTCCCCACCACGAGCCATCTGGATGCTTTTCGATGGCGAATGTTTCGAGCGCCTGAACTTCAATTCGTCGCGCGTCCGCAACTGAAAATGGCAGGAGCTGACGGTCGCGGAATTGGGCGATGGGTGCCTTCAACAAATCAGAGATCAGCTTGTCAACGGCCAGAATCGAACGGCTTTCGGATATCTGAGCGTAGACCAGATTGACATCGTTGGTGACGGGCTTCCCGAAGCGCAGTGTCGCCACTTCATTGGTTCCTTTTTTGAAACCCAGCTCAACGTCGAACGGCTGCAGCCCGTAGGAACTCTCATCCCCGACACTTGAGTCAGTCACGAACCGGGCGACCTGGGAGGTTTGGACCGCCTCAAGCACCTGGTCAACAAACACCGTGTCAGCCCGGGCCTGCAGGGGGTTTGTAATCCGCCAGCGCCGCCCCGCCTGATCCCTTTGCAGCTCCACGGGGGCAAGTCCGTTTCGGCGTATCTCCAAACGGTCAACACCGCTGCTGCGGTCGCCCAGCAGGCGTCGGTCCCTCCACGCCTGCATGCTCGCCGGAAGTTTGTCCAGGAGAGACGCATCCGTCACCACCACGCCTTCCTGTCCGAGTACCCTTGCGTAAAGGGTTCCGCTCACAGGCGTACGGCTCCCAATTCTCAATTCGCGGCTCATCCTGCCCTGCGAGATCACGACGGTGGCCTGGGGCGGCTCCAAGCCGAACCCCGCGAGCCCGTTTGTCTGCTTCGCCACGTCTGCCGCACTCAAATAAGCGATGCGGGAAAGGCCGACCACAGAGTCGAGGAACGATTCGACGAGATTGCGCTGCGCTGGATAGGGAGTCGGGGAGATGATCCGCCATCCGTTCGCCTGGGACTCCAGCCTCAGCACCTGGTTGGAAAACGTCACCTCGAGACCCGTCACCAGAACCGGCTTTAACTCCGGAATCACCCTCGCCGCGTAATCAGCTCGACCCTCTGTGTCCAGGCCGCGTCGCTCAATGAAAAAAATGAAGCCATACAGCAGAATCGCCGTGGCAACCAGGGTTTTTACGGTTCGCGAATTCATCGTGGTTTTGCGGCGCTCTTAACCGTTCCTCCGCACCCAGACCATCATCCCCACAAGCAGGACAAGCCCGGGCATCCCCGCCAGCATCGTCCAACGCAACGTGTTCATCTGTGAGCGGGTCAATGTCAGCCGATACTCTCTCAGTGGCCTGGGACCAATCCCCCCAACCAGCAGCGCTCGGTCCAGCAGCCAGTTCACACTGTCGTTCGCAAAGTCGCGGTTCGCCAGTTGTTCGATGGTTTGATTGGCCAGAAAGACGGAATCCCCGGCGACGACCATCCGCGTTGAGCCCCGGTCCGCTTTGACTCCAGTCACGCCCCCTCTTTCGACGGCCGCCGCCACCGGCGTCTGGCCCGTTCGCCTCGGGGTGCCGCCAATCTCTCCCGGCCGCCTCACCTCGGTCGCTTCACCCGATGTCGATGTGAAGGCAATCTCTTCAACCTTCAGCCCATCCGTCGACGTCGCACCCGCCACGGTCCGCCTGACCGAACGCGGGCGAATCATGTAGAGGCTTGCTTTTCCGAGGCTTCGCACGGACGGATGATTGCTAAAGTTCGCGATGAACAAATCGTCCTGTCGCAAGTGAAAGTTTGGGTCTGTGACACGATCATTTCCAACCTCCAACCCCCATTTCGAAAACATCCTTTCAAGCCCCGTCCGCTTTCCCGCGCTTTGGAAATCCATGAGAGCCAGCAGCCGTCCGCCTTTGCTGAGAAACTCATCGATTTGTTCCACCTCCTCCGGCAACAGAGCGACGCGAGCGCCGCCGATGATCAACAAGGCGTCCAGCGGCAGGCTGTTGGTGCCGCCAAACTGGAACGTGCGCGCCCGGATGTTCTTCTCCTCCAGCAATGCCGCAAACCGGGCGTAACCCATCTCCTCCTCGTTCGATGGATCGCGTTCTCCATGCCCCTGAAGAAACAAGGCCAGCGATTGTCGTGTGTCTGTCACCGAAACCACCGCCGACGTAAAGGCTTGTTCTCCCTTGAAATTTTGCGGACGAGCCACGTTGGTCTTACCCTGCATTATCGCCGAATAATCGTAGTCGGCCAGCTCCCTCTGATAAATCTTTTTGACGTTCGCGCCACTCTCAAAAATCACCATGTCCTGGTCTTTTTCAGAATTTAACTTGTACTGCGCCCGGACCCGCTGCGCCCCTCCCGCGTCCCTGTAATAATCCACCACTTCGACGGCCAGCCTGGGATACTGATACTGATACTCCTTGAGCAGATCCTGGATGGATTGAAAGACGGGCTTATCGCGGTCGAAAAAGATCACGACGTGGAGTTCGTTTGTGATCGATTTCAAGATGCGCGATGTCAGGGGAGTGAGCTGATGCCGACCCTCGCGTGTCAGGTCCCAACGCGTGTAATGCCGCGATGCCAGATAGTTCACCATGACCAGGATGGAAAACAGCGCCAGGCACGACAGCAGGACCTGCACGCCGATTCGGAATCGTCTGGCTGGACTGAAGCTGTCCGTGGTTTCTTGCATGCGGCTCCTGTTCATTTCCATCGGCGGCTCTCAACAGCTTTGCAGTTCAGGAACAGAAAAAACAGCGTGATGCTGAGGTAGAACACCACGTGCCTTGTGTCCACGATGCCCCGGACAAAGTCCCGCATATGCTCCATCATGGACATCTGTCTCAATACTTTCGGGAACCACCCTGGCAAGGTGGAAACGCTCGGGGCAAGAAAACTCAGCAGATACAGCCCCACTCCAACCGCAAAACTGGTCATGGCCGCGATGATTTGGCTGTGAGTGATCGAAGAAGCGAAGCATCCCAAGGAGATGTAAACACACCCCAAGAGAAGGATGCCCAGCACCGTTCCTATGGCCGCCCCCGGCTCCAGCGCCGTGGGATCCCCTGTGAGCTGCTTGATCAACCACAAACACCCAAGCAGGGGGGTCCACATCACCAGGTAGAACACCATCGCACCCAGGAACTTGGCCAGCACCACCGGCACGTCGCCAACCGGCGCGGTCATCAAGGTTTCGTAGGTTCCAGAATACTTCTCAAGGGCAAATGTTCGCATGGTGATCACCGGAGTTGCGATAAGCAGGATCAGCCAGAAATAGAGCGTTTCGTAAAAGAACTCCGCCAGGGGCGTATCGGATCCCTCCTGGGTCAAGACAGAGACGAGGCTGTAAAAACTCAGCCCGAGCAACATTTGCACGCTGGCAATCACCACGTAGCCCGATAAAGTTCCAAAATAGCCTCCTAGCTCCCGCCTCACCAATGTCAAAAAAATACGCATCAAATCAGCCCTCCTCCTCTTCCCGTGAGGCGTGTGTTAAATGCACAAAAATATCCTCCAAACTGTGACGGTTCCGCCCCAGATCACGGAGCTTCCACTTGTGCCTTACCGCCAGATCGAAAACCATCGGGCGCAAGTCCACCCCATCCTGGGGCGTCAAGGCGCACCGGATGTAGTCCCCATCCATCGGGGACAAGTTGAACTCAAGCACTTCGGGCGACCCCTCCCAGCAAGCCCTCAGTTCGGGCTCGGGGGCTGCTATTTCCGCCACCACATGCCCTCCGCCGCTCACCATCCGTTGCAAGTTCTGGGTCGTGTCCGAAGCTAGAATCTTTCCTTGGTTCAGGATCAAAACCCGGCCGCAGGTCATCTCCACCTCAGGCAGGATGTGCGTCGACAACAACACCGTGTGTTTGCCAGACAAATCTTTGATCAACTGGCGGACCGATCGGATTTGGTTCGGGTCCAGTCCTATCGTAGGCTCGTCCAGGATGATCAAATCCGGCTCGTGGACCAGGGCGTCCGCCAACCCCACCCGCTGACGGTAGCCTTTCGAGAGTTGGCCAATCAGCTTCCCCGACACCTCCTCCAAGCCGCACTGACTCAGCACCACATCCACTCGGTCGCGGGCGCGGGCACCCATCACTCCCTTGAGCCGAGCCCTGAACTTGAGATACTCGCGCACTCGCATGTCCGTGTGCAGCGGGTTGTTTTCCGGCATGTAGCCGATGCGCCGACGCACCTCGTCCGGTTCGTGAAACACATCGAACCCTGCCACGCGCGCCGTGCCTGAGGTGGCGGGCATGAACGACGAAAGGATGCGCATCGTCGTGCTCTTGCCAGCTCCGTTCGGCCCCAAAAATCCTACGATCTCGCCCCGGCCCACCTTGAAGCACAGCCCGTCGATGGCCTTATGTCTCGAATATCGTTTGGTCAAATCTTGAACTTCGATCATCCAGGAATCGCTGCTCTCGACGCCTCGTTCGTCTTCCACCAATCCGTCCCGGCCACCGTCGGGGAGGTTCATCGCAACACCGCCTCGGTCGTCGCCATGTACGAATGGATGAAGCGGCCTTCAATCTGTTCCGCCACGAGTGATAGGGTGACCTTTTCTCCTCGGCCCCTCGCATGAAGGGCCCGCGCCGCCGCCACGATTGTGGGCGTCGGCTGCCGGTCAATCGCCTGAATGATGAAGCGCCGCTCCAGCTTTGCCGCGGCCGCAGGGCTGTCCTTTTCGACTCCCGCCACAATCAGCCCCGAAGTCGCACCCACTCCGAGGTTCTCCGCTAGTTTCGGCGTGAGCTGCTGCAAACTCGCCCCAAGCCGTTTCTGGATCAGCTCGACGTTAAAAAATGTCTCCTCACGGATCTGGCGCACCTTGAGATCCTTCGTGTCGCCCCCGCGCTTGATCCTGAGCGCGATGTCCTTTCCGACGCCCGCTGCCAGCAGGAGACGGTTCATCTCGATAAAAGTCCTGGGCACTGTGTTCTCAACCGCCACGATGACATCGCCAACTTTCAACCCCGATAGGGCTGCCGGGCTGTCCTTCTCGACCGATTGAACCTGGAGCGATCGCACCCCGGCATTCATGCGCGCGCCAAACCACAGGCCGTCCAGTTCGGGGGTGAAGATCTCAGAAACCGCCTCCGCCACAACCTTGATCGGGATTGCGAAGCTGATTCCCTGACCGCCCTTGAGCACCGCCACATTGATCCCAATGACTTCGCCTCTCAGGTTGATCAAGGGGCCTCCACTGTTGCCGGGGTTGACAGACGCGTCCGTTTGCAACCAGTCCTCGATGTTCAAAGCCTCGTCGGTTTGGGTTGGGCGTCGGCTTTTTGAACTCAAAATCCCCCGGCTCACCGACCCTCCCAGCCCAAAAGGATTGCCCAGAGCCAGCACCGTCTCGCCGAGGAACAAATCGTCGTCAGGGGCAAACCGCGCCGCCACGAATGTTTGCCCCGGTTTGCCCTTCAGTTTGAGCAACGCCAAATCCGTCCCGCGCTTCAGCGCCAGAACCTCAGCCTCAAGCGGCTTCGCCTGGTCGTTGAGTTTCACCCAGACTTTCGTAGCCCCACGCACCACATGGTCGTTCGTCACCACATATCCCGTCTCGTCAATGATCACTCCCGAGCCTCGGCTATACTCGGTCTGAGCCTGCCTGCGCCGCCGGTAGCCGAAGAAATCCTGCAAGAGGTCCTCGTAAGGATCCCGACTCTCGACGACCGTTTCCGTTCCGATATTCACCACGCTCGGCATGATCCGCTCCACCGCTTCGACAGCGGCGTCACGTCGCACGTCTGCTTGGATGGCGGGTTGCCCTGGCACTTCCGCCGCTTGTGCCACGCACAAAGCGGAGGCAACCATCAGCAGGCAGCACCCCGACACCACCGCCGGCCTCCGAGCCAGGCCCATCTTGATGTTGTAATTTCGACAATCCATGAACTCTGTGACAACCAAGTTCCGCTTCCTGTTCGGAAACTCCAAGGGAAAAATCCCCAGCACCCATCCCGGCCCGATTTGAGGACAAAATGAGGTGCCACGGCAAGAACGCATCGCCGCGTCTTGGAACCATGACTGCCCCTTCCCGCATGGCTGAGCGGCCGCTGTTCTCTTGAATCAACCCTGGGCTGTCAAGCAGGGCTGATTCAAGAACACTTCGGGGCGGGGACGGCTCGTCCCCGGTTCGAGTGCCTGACAGAGAGCACCTGGGGACGGGCCGTCCCCACCCCCGGCAAAATTCGCCTGAGCGTCCGCTGGTTTCTTAAATCAGCCCTGGCTGTCAAGCTCCGCAAGTTTCATCCTTGACTTTGCAGGGCGTCCCGGCGAAATGCAACGCCAAGGTGAGGTTCTACCCGTTTAATGCCAGTCTGCCAGGTCCGTTCGCGACCGCGTTCGATTCATTCAACGAATCATCCGCCAATCCTCCGGAACTCTTGCTGCAAAAGATCTGGGCCCATCAGCGTATCAAACGAGGAGACCTTCGCTGTGACGATGGACGACGCGTCCGCATTCTTCATCCAGGTTTTTGGAATCGCGGCCCTGGCCCCGACTTCCTCAACGCCGTGATCCATTTCGAACAGGATCCCCCGGAGGTCGGGGATGTCGAGATCGATGTGGTCAATTCGGGGTGGCACGGACACAACCATGACATCAATCCCAACTTCGGCCACGTTCTGTTGCGCGTGCTTTGGGAATCGGCTGCCCCCTCCAGCTCAGCACCGCCTGTCCTCGCTCTCAAACCGGTCCTCGACGCCCCATTGCCCGAGCTCGCACTCTGGCTGGAGAGCCCCCTAGTCGCCTCTATGGACCTCCGCGGCCGATGCTGTGCTCCACTCGCTTCACTCGAGACATCGCGCGTCCTGGACTTGATCCAGGAAGCTTCCCAGGTGCGCCTTCGCCGCAAAGCGTTCCGCTTTCATTCCCGAGCCCGAACCTCTGGGTGGGACCAGGCGCTGTGGGAAGGCGTTTTCGCCGCGCTGGGCTACCGTCACAACACTTGGCCCATGTTAAGTATCGCGGAACACCTCCCCGAGTTGATCGCCGACCTCACCGCCGGTGAAGGCCGCCGACTCCACCTCCAGTCCAGGCTTCTCGGTGTGGCGGGTTTCCTCCAATGGGGTCCAACAAACCGCCCCCATGACACCCCCTCGGCATTCCAGAAAGAAGACATCCTGAGCCCACTCCTCCTGAGCGTAGGATCCATCCCTGAAATGCGAGCGGATCATTGGCGTATTTTCTGGGACTATTGGTGGCGCGATAGGGATTTGTTTTCGCCTCGAATTTTGCCGCCTCAGGTGTGGCGGCTTGCCTCGACGCGGCCTGCCAATCGACCCGAGCGGCGTCTTGCGCTCGCGTCACACTGGCTGCTCCGTCCGAACTTTGTGCGCATGCTGGAAGAATGGATGGTCGCCCCTCACCCGCATCCGGAACTCCAGTTGTTTGACCAACTCCAGCCGGATCCTGATCCTTTCTGGCGCGCTCATTGGACTCTCGACCGGGCCGCTACGCAAGGATCGTCGGCACCCCTTCTAGGCATGTCCAGGGTCGGCGACCTCGCCATGAACGTATTCTTTCCGTGGCTCTGGGCTCGCGCGCGCGCCGGAGGTAACTGCGAGCTGCAGGATGCCGTCACTCATCGCTACATGGCATGGCCTCCGAGCCAGGACAATCAAGTTTTGAAACTGGCACGCCAGCGCCTTTTTGGGGATCGCCCCAACGCGATTCCCACGACGGCGGCAACGCAGCAAGGCATCCTGCAAATTGTCGCTGATTTTTGTCAGCAGTCCAACGCTCTTTGCGAGCGTTGTCAGTTCCCCCGTGTGGTGAAGGAGTTTGAGTTCAGTCAGACGATGCCTGAAGGGGCAGGCACGAAGGGGCAACAATGAGACCCAAAATCACAGCCTCAGAACTCCTGACCTCATTGAAAACGGATGGCACCATCCTCAGCCCGAAGGCCTCCGTATAGGGGAACGGTGCGCTGCGCCGTCCCCGACCGCGCAGAAGCGGGCGGAATTGAAATGAGAACTGCTGGTTCCACCCATCAATTTCTTGACCAGTTCCATGGGCTGCTTTATAAGTTGGCCTAGGTTGGCGACCTTAAAAACAAACCTCAGCGTTTGGTGCTGCCGCGATAACTTGCCACCAGCACACGACGGGTTGGGGTTTGTTTTCTGGAGGGCAGATAACGGAGAGATGGCTGAGTGGTCGAAAGCGACGGTTTGCTAAACCGTTATACGGGTTAAACCGTATCGGGGGTACGAATCACCCTCTCTCCGCCACTCTATCAAGGACTTACAGAAGATTCGGAAAGCCTGGAATTCAAGGGCAGTTGAAATTTTCCTATCGGTTTCCTATCATTCCTCATCGTTCCTAACGGTGCTGCGATATGAAAAAAGATGAGTTCCGCAGGGGGGTCAAGAGCGGCTCAGCGAGCGTCAAAATTATTCGTTACCTGAGCAAGGGCTACACCTATTTCCGTTTGGAGTGGTGGCTTTCAGGGAAGCGCTACACCGAAAACTATAAGGATGAAGCCGCAGCGACCGAATCCGCGATCACCAAGGCATCACAACTTTCTCGCGGGGATATCGACGTTGCGCGGCTGTCCGGTGTGGATCGACTCATCTACGGGAGAGCTTTGGAATTCGTCAAGGACACAGGGCTCAGTCTGGACGTCGCGGCCTCCCAATTGGGGGAGGCTCACAAGCTCCTCAACGGCACTTCCTTGCTGGATGCCATTCGGTTCTGGGCTGCCCACCATCCCCGGGGAGAAGATAACCGCACCGTGCGACAGATCGTGGACGAGATGTTGGCTGAGAAAGAGCGCTCCGGGCTCCGCGACCGGCATCTTGGGGACCTCCGAAGCTGTCTGAATCGCTTTGCCGACGCGTTCAATTGTCCAATCGGCTCGGTGACCGCCCCGCTTGCCGCGCAGTGGCTCGACAGGGTGGGGGCCTCCCCTCTGAACTACAACAATTTCCGACGCGTCACAACCACCCTGTTCCGCTTTGCTCAGAAGAAGCGCTATGTGCCCGCAGGTTTCAACCCGGCGGGAGAAACCACGCCGCGCAAGTCGACCTCCAAAGAGATCGAAGTTTTCACCGCCAATGAACTGGCGAAGCTCCTTGCTTCTTCTGATGCGGAGATCCTTCCCCTGCTTGTTCTGGGGGCTTTTGCCGGACTCCGCTGCAACGAACTGCTCAGGCTGGACTGGAGCGACGTTCGGCTCTCGGAAGGGGTTATTGTGGTTTCAGCGGCCAAAGCAAAAACGACCAGCCGGCGCACGGTCCCAATCTCCGAAACCCTCCGAGCCTGGTTGCTTCCAATCGCAAAAGATTCCGGCCCAATCTGGACTTTGAGCCACTCCTACCAAAGCGCGCGGCAGCGGGCGACGGCTCACAGGGCGGGGGTCGTTTGGAAAGATAATGGACTGCGTCACACCTGGATCTCTTGTCGGCTCGCGGAGCTGAAGGACGAAAACCGCGTTGCCTTGGAAGCAGGGACACTTCAAGCAGCCGGGATTCGCTTCATTGACTCCCCCGAACCGGAGTCTATCGAAATCCCATACCACGACATGGAAGGGAAGCGGACGGGCTTCTGCCGCTACCGGCTGCCGAAGGAGCGTGCTGGTGGTCAGAGATACCACCAAGCTCCTGGAAGCGGGACCCGCGCCTCAACGTCGGAGACGGTGACCAGGAACAGATACAGGGCCAACGATGTGCAATCGCAGCGGTCAATGTGGTTGTCGCGAACCAGGCGATGGTCCACCCAGTTGAAGCTGGGTGGAACTTGGCGGACACGATCGGGTCGGATCAGTCGTTTGTGAATCATAGGGTGATGGTAGTTTTTCCCGGGGAACCAGCCCCACGATGTTAATCCCTTGGATTATCAAATTCCGCCCGACCTCAGCGATGTGATCTTGTAACCTACTCCCGGTGACCATGGAGATAAGGCCGACAAACGCAGGGTGTTCGGTAAGAGCGAGATCTTGTAACGCAACGGGATCTGGTGACGGTACGTTACAAGATCTCGTTCCAGCGTTAAGTGCCTCCAAATCAGCGAGTTGATTGGGTTTTGAAGGAGATCTCGATCGCTTCCAATAGCCGGGATGAGTTGCCCGCCACTTCTGGACCCGCTCCACGTTCTCGGCGTCGCGGAAGTGATTTCGGTTGCCTGGTTTTCTCAGCCAACGCCGCTGACTGGCGGCTTTGCTGGCTCGGCGACAATCAGGAGCCAAACAGAAACACTGACGACTTGAATTATGAAAGTCGGGGGTGAAATAAGTGTTGCAGCAGGCGCACTTGCGTCGGTTGGGCTTGGAACTCATCGTCTGCCAAGCGGGAAGAAAACGCAGCCCTCTAATCAATCAAAAACCGGTCCGGAAAGAAGAGACAAAAACCAAGAAGGAAGAAAACATTTCGTCCGAATTTCGAAGAATATCAAACGGAAGAAAACGGAATTTCAAACCGCCCCTTTTTCCCCACTATCATTCCGCCGCTGACAAACGTTGAGCGTTCTCCAAAAACCCGCCAGAACCATGAGCCACTTCGTCAACATCAAAACCCGTATTACCGAGCGAGAGCAACTCGTCGCCGCGCTTCAGGCCATGCATTTGCAATACCAGGCCAACGAACGGGAGGAGCTTGTCGTCTGCGACTATCAGGGCAAAGAAACTTTCAACGTCCAACGTTCAACTCTCAACGTTCAGAGATGAAGACC
>CAMBEJ010000014.1 GCA_945865375.1 Akkermansia muciniphila
ACTTGTCACTGCGAGGTTGTTGGTTGTCACAGTGTTGCCGCTGACATCGGAGACGAGCAAATTGACCGTGAAACCCGACGAGGCCGTACCGGAGACCGTGATAGAGTCATCTTCGGTGATGTTCAGGTAGGTGTCGATACCGTTGACGACATTTGTGATCTTACCGAAACTGTTAGCGCTGCTGTTGGATAAAATGCTACCGATGGTGATCGTGGGTGTGCTGATGGTCAGGACTTGCTCGGCCGAAACCGCCCCGCTGCTGTCAGTTGCACGGATGCCGACCGCCCCCAAATATCCACCAACGGGGACGGTGCCCGAAAGCGGAGTGGCGCTGCCGGTGTCGAGGGACCAGCTTCCGTCCCCGGCGGTGGCGACCGAATAGCTCACGGCATCGGAGATGGAGGGAGGGGGGGTGTTGGGAGGGTCCAAACGCACGACCACAAACCCACCGGCGTTCTGCGATGTGCCAGTAATGAGCGGAGTCGTGTCGAACCCCGTCGCCGTAGCACCCCCATCAATCGTGATGGTTTTGACCGGGGTGGTCGTGATGGAGAGCTCGAGAGTGGTTGTGTCGGCGACGCTCGTGGCACCGCGAGCGACCGTAGCAAGAACCTCGTAATTAGACCCTGCGGCCAGGGCGGTGAGTGTGCCGCTGCTAGGGGTGGCTGCACCGAGATCGACGCTCCACGTGTTGCTAGTCGGGGTGAGAGTGTAAGTCGCTCCACTCACCGTGATCGTGAGGGTGTCCCCCGTGATTTTTGTCCATTTTCCAGACAAGACAGGAGTGGTGTCGTTGGTGGAGAGAACATTAATCGTTGGCCGATTGAGGGATGTGGCGGTGCCGATATTTCCAGCAGCGTCCGTGGCGGTCGCCGTGATCTTGGCATAACTGGTGAGACCTCCGGAGGCGAGGGTTCCAGAAATAGGGGAAACCGTCGCCGTGTCCAAGGTCCAGGCACCGCTGGAAACGGTGACCTGGTAGCTCAGATCGGTCGTGGCGGTGTCGTTGTCGGCATCGATGGTAATGCTGACGATGGAGCCGTTAGGGAGGTCGGTGGTCCCGCTGATGGTGGGTGTACCGGCCGTGGTGGTGGAGAGCTGAGTGATGGTGATCGAGGGCGCGGTCTTGTCATGAAGCACCGTCGCGGTGTCGGTGACGTTATTAGCCGTGCTGGCGTTGTTGTCGGGATCGGCGGTGGCGGTCAGGGTCAGGGTGCCGTTGTTTAGCGTCGAAAGGTTGAGGCCTGTGACAGTCCAAGTTCCATCGGCAGCGGTGGTGGTGGTGCCGGTGACGGTGGTAGCGCCGTCCGTCACGCTGAGCGTGAGGGTTCTGCTCGCAAGGTAGGCGGTTGTACCGGTGATCGTGACGGAGTTGTCCTCGGCATCGTTCAGGACACCACCACTAATCGGTTCAGTGATGACAATGAAAGGACCGTCGGCGACTGGGTTGACTGCGGTCATCGTCCCGGTGACAACGCCCAAGTCCACGAAGCTTAGATTTCCGTCGTAATTAGGCCCCACCCCGTTGAGGTCTCCGTTAATGGAACTCGTCTGAGTTTGGGTGAAGGATATGTAGCGGACCGGAGTGCTTTTGGTGAACCCGGCGATACCGGTGGCCCCGCGCGGACCGTAATTGCCGTTTCGATCTACCGGCGACGGTTTTGAGAGCACGATAGCGAGGTCGCTGAGGGGGACACGCCAAGAGACGAAACTGTCTGCCGTGCCTTCCCCACCCACATCGGTGTTTCCGTTCCAGTGCGAATCTGTGTTGATGCTGACGCCAATGGCGGAATAAGTGTCAGAGCTAAAGGGATAAATACCGTTGTTGGACAGCCATCCTGACGGGATTGGAGCGGTGGTTGTAGAGCTGGGAGAGGTGTTCAAGCCCGTTCCTGGATCGTAGAACTGAACGACCTGTCCGTTATTGCGGCCGTCGACACTCATGAACATGTCAATGCGCCCGTCGCCGTTCGCCTCGATCCCAACCAATGCGATACCGCTGAAGGAGGTCGGCGCGGTAGGGTTGTCAATGCGAAGACGAAAAAGTAGTGTGTCATCGCTAGCTATTGAAGGGGTGCCGTTGTCGTCAAAGGCTGTGTAGAACGATCCGTGGACATTATCACCCACGATGTCCGTGTCTGCGGCCCCAGCCTGACTGTCGCCTTGAGGGTCCTTTGCGGGGCCAAACATGATGGCAACCCAGGAGTTCTTGCCACTCAGCGGGATGGTGCTAAGGAGATGCGCGTAGGGAGTGTTTGAGGGGGTTAAGGCCGAATAAGTCAGCGGAGCGGTCTGATACTCCAAGACCCAGTCTCCACCTGAGGCAGCAGGGCCTGTGAGGGTTGTAGACGCGCCGACCCGGACACCGATTTTGCGGGCAAGCGTGTTCACAAATTCAGCGCCGTTCCGCCCCTGAGCGATTTGACAGCCGTAGAGGAGGAGCTGACCGTCACAATGGAGCGCTCGCTTAATGCTTTCAAAGATGAAGTATTCCCGCTGCAACGTCTTGATATCCAAGCTTTTTTCGCCCAAGCGAAGAGCCCCTGGAGATCCGTGGCTGAATAAATGGATGGTGCGAAGATCACGGAAAAGCGCCAAGGCACTCGCTATCTGCTGAATCGGGTCAAGATGATCATCCAGGAACACTGCACGCACGCCTGGAGGAAGGTTCGTAGTGAAACTTTCCCATTCCGGCAGGGATGTGTCCACGAGAACGAGCTCCATCGTGGGAGGGGGAGGCCCGTGCGTAGGGGGAATGTGTGTCGCAGCACTCGCTGAGCAGACACTCAGGACCAGCCAACCAATTATAAGTCCTAGTATATTCATAATGGGAGAGTTAAATCGAACAATGAATTCGAGTTAGAACAGCGCAAGAGAGCACCTCGGCGATGGGGCGAAACGGGAAACCGCCCCGGACCATAGTCGACCCCTACTTTGATTTTCTGAAGGGTCGATTCTAGAGCGGCTCCACAGCCAGTCCGCGGCACACACGCGACGTGTCGCCGTACGCAGGCTTTGATCATTGGTGGCGTCCGAACAGCGTAGGGGCAACTCGACACATTCCATTTTCTTAACAAACCAATAAACTACATGATTCCTGATAAAGCCGAACTCTTGGTGGTCAACGCATGTTCCCAGCTCGTGGCCTCGTTGCATTGAAGCACGTTCCAACAAAATTACAAATGATTTTAATGAAGCTTGCGCCAGGGCTGATTCAAGAAAACGGAGCGCTGGCTTCCAGCCGGCTTTGGTTCAACGATCCGTCGGTCGCGCAGCCAAGCCGATTGGAAATCGGCGCTCCGGCCCCTCTGGCTGAGCATCCGCTGTTTTCTTGAATCAGCCCTGAGCTTGCGCAGTCTCCATTTCTGAGTGGAGCAGGAACACTTATTCAATAAATGAAACTTACTTATCTATCGCTCGACTCTTGGTGCTCACCTCGGGGTATTCGCTCCGGAAAAGGACCGATTAAACCTAGTTTGTCGAATGTTACCATAACATCATGGTATTCAATTAGTTACAATGAATCCAACGAAAACTGATTTGCGGGGGAACTTTTTTGTTTCAGCAAACGGAGCGCGATAAAAGACTTATTCTTCGCGAATCGAAGAGTGCTCGGACATGTAGAGGGTATCGAGGTTCCCTGGAGACGGTACGACCAGTGCCATCGTTTGATTTTTCCAGGGCAATTTGGTTCGTGAGTCCCGCCACTTGTGGATCTCGGCATGGCCGTCGGCGAAGCTCAACCCACCGGAACCATTGTGGCTGCTCGAGGGGTAATCGATGATGTGATAGCGTGACGCAGCGACACCGTCGCACATCGTCGCAGCGAAGTCTCCATAGTTGAGGCTGTCAGGGTGTTCATCGATAAACACGTAGGCCAACGAATGGCCCATGGGCTGGATGTCGGAAAGCTTTCGGAACACCCGGTACTTTTTGGTTGTCAGGAAGCTCAACCAATCATTCCTTGAGTTCATGGCTTGGCTGAGCGAGAGACTGCGCACGCGGGGAAATCTTTGGCCCTTGATCAGGACGTAACTCCGATCGGCCGGACACTTGTAAACGCCCGTGGACCGGGTGTAAGGCGCGAGCTTGGCGTAATCCGGGTTGCTGAGGTTGAGGATGTTTGTGTTGTGCGGATTCCCTGGGCTGTAATCGAGCACGCCACGAACCCAGCCTGAACCATCCGCCGTCAGGTCGTTCCAAACAAGGTTATCGTTGTGATCGTCCGCGTAGAGGGTCCAAGCCAGGGTGAGTTGCTTCTGGTTGCTCAGGCAGACAATCCCGTGGGCCTTTTGCTTCGCCTTGCCCAAAGCGGGCAGAAGCATCCCAGCGAGAATGGCGATGATGGCGATGACGACGAGGAGTTCGATCAAAGTGAATGCCTGCCGCGACCGCTCGAGCGCGGGAGCTGAACAGGGTTGGTCACGGAGGACAAAGGCGGTCAAACGAGGTTTGAAATCGGATCTCATGCAAGGGACCCATTCATGCCCGATCTTGATCTTTCTGTCAATGGCGGCGGAGCGGCCCAAGCAGTTCGTCGAATGTTATCCTGAACGCCAGCAGTTTCCCAGGCAACCCGGCGAGTCCGTTCTCCTTGTTCGCCATCATCACGATGGCGGATCGAGTTGAAGGCACCATCGAGTTGGCCGCCGCAAACCCGCTCACCGCACCATTATGAGCCCAAACTCGCCGGCCATTCTTCACACTGATGCCCAACCCACAGCCATAATCGGTGATGCGTCCGTCGATGAGCTCGCGCTGTGTGGTCATGAGTTTCATCGTGGCCGGTTTTAGAACTTTCCCGTCCATGAGTCCCAGATCCCATTTCACGAGGTCGCCTGGGGTCGAGTAAATGCCTCCTGCAGCCTCGAGCCATCCGTACCCTTCCGGATCAACCTTCTCAGGATTGCCCGTCGCGAATGATGTGTAACCCGTCGCGAGTTGCTTGTCGTCACCCTCAGGCTCATAGCGGGTATGGGTCATTCCAAGCGGGGTGAAAATTCGTCGCTCCATGAATCGACCCAGCCTCTGCCCGCTCACCTTCTCCACGATGAGGCCCAAAAGGATGTAGCCGGTGTTGCTGTAGGACCACTTTGTTCCGGGCTCAAAATCCAGCTTCCCACTCGCGTACTGACGGATTAGTGCTTCCGGGGTGATGCTCCGCTGCATGCGTCGGTCCACGAAATCGAGCGGATAATAATCAGGGTAGCCGGATGTGTGATGCATCAGATCCAGCAGCGTGATCTCATCCGCCTTGGTGAGTTCGGGGTAATACTTCGACACCTTGTCTGTCGGCGCAAGTTTCCCGTCGTCTGCCAGCAGCAAAACGCACGCACATGTGAACTGTTTAGTCACCGAACCGATCGCGAACAAGGTGTCCGCATCGGCATCCGAACCGTTCTCAAGAGACCGTTTACCGTAGGCTTTTTGCAACACCACTCGTCCGTTTTGGACGATCGCCACCGACAGCGCTACTCGACCCTTTTTCTGAACTTCCGCACTGAGGAACGCGTCGATTGTTTTGGGTTCAAAACTGTCGAGGCTGGGCTCCGCGCTGCGAGCTTCGGCACCCAGGAAGGCAGTCCAAGCAAGGGCGATGGCAAGGGCAGGAGCTGGAGCCAGGGACGTGATCGAAAACAAACTACGGGAAGGAATGGAGTTCATAAGGATGTCTGGAGAATCTTCATTATAAGTATTCAGTTCGGCAACCCCGAATTGACGCCGAGGGAAGCGAAGGTGAAGCACCCGCCCCGATTGCGTTGCAACCTGACCCGGTTCATCGCGGTCATTCGCGAGCGACCAGAAAAGCGGTCATTCTTCGAACTTGAGTTTCCGAGTGTCGCACTCCAACCCTGTGGCAATCGTGAGCGGTGCGTAAAGCTCCGGTCGCCGCGCGCGGATCCAGTTGCGGCCAGTCGCGTCAACGAGCAGGCCGGGATCCAGGTCCGCCACGACCATCGAGTCAGCAGCCTTCCATGTCTCGATCAAAACGCGTCCGTAAGGATCAAGAATCATGGCGTTGCCGGTCCGGATCTCGTCATCGTCGACCCCGACTCCATTGCTAAAAACGAGGAACAGCCCGTTGTCATGCGCGCGGCTGGGAAGCCAGCGCATCAACCAACCCCGACCCTTGTCACCCCGGAACTCACGTTCGATCTCGTCGGGGGCCGTAAACCGGTTTTCCCAGACTCGGCGGTCGATCATTCCCATCAGGTGAGGGTTGCGACTTCGCACCGCTCCCGTCTGGTGCGGTGCTAACAGAACCTCAGCACCGCGCAGTGCCGTCATGCGAACGTTCTCGACGAGGTTGCAGTCATAGCAAATCAGCACACCAACCCGAAACCCCTCGGGCAAATCGAACACTGTGAGCTCAGATCCCGGACGGATCGCCGGGTGTTCAAAGGAATGGATTTTTCTGTGACGTTGAAAGGAACCGTCAGGCAGAGCCACGACATAGGTGTTATGAAACACACCTGGATCGCCGGCCTCCACCAAGCCCGCGCCGATGGCGAGTCCGTACTGGCGTGCCAGGGTGATGAGGCGCTGGGTGCTGGGACCATTCGGGACCGGTTCCGCGAGTGTGGAAAGCTGTTCGAAGGAAAGGTTTCGAATGAACCAATAGCCAGTGAGCCCGCACTCTGGGAACACGATCAATCGAACGCCCTTGGCAGCCGCCTCGGCCACAAACCGTTCGGTTTTCGCGAAGTTCGCCTCTTTATCACCAGGGGCGCTTTCCATTTGGACAGAAGCGACTCGAAGGGGACCACGGTTGGAAATAGAGCTCATCCCTTCAAAGTAACGAATGGTTTCGGTCCAGTCACGACTGGAAACTAAGCAAACGATGGGGTGGCCGTGTCCATCTGTCATTAACAAATATCCCAACTTCCCTATTCATCTGAACTCAGTGAAACGACCCTGCTTAGCCTGATGCTCGAGCAACTCCAACTCCCCGCTCCCGATCCTAATCCTAACCAAAGATGTTCGAAATGTGAACCACGGACTCGGACATGAGGATGACCCACGGAAGGAGGACCGAAATGGAACCGACGGAGGCAATCCAACGAATACAAAGCGGAATTATTCGCTCTCTTTCCTGTGTTGTTTCCGTGGTTCACATTCTGAGAGATAATTCATCGAGATTTAGGATTTAAGAATCTAATCCTAATCCACCCCTCTGTTTCAAGGGCAACACCACACCCGAGGATTACGATTACGATTACGATTAGGAAAAATGGAGGGAATGGGGTTGCGCGTCCAGATCACGCTTTCATCCGATTTTGCTGAGCTCTGACATTGCTCAAACAATTGCAGCAAGCCCTTCCAGACGACGGATGAAATTCCACGACTCCCAGTGGCTGCAATCAACTCCTGGTCGCGACCCGCCGCAGCGTGGGATGGGTCTCGAAAATTGGATGTTTCAGTGCACGGGATTTCCTGCGACACTCCCTACCTCGATTCAGATTGTGAACATTTCATCAGCCATTTTTGACCGCAGCGCGCCGGACCTAGCTTCGTGTCCGGACGAGTCCCTGCCTGAATTTGCCTTCATCGGCCGATCCAACGTCGGGAAATCCTCACTGTTGAACATGCTTTCTGGCAGGAGGGACTTGGCTCGGGTTTCTAAGACACCGGGGTTCACCAAGCTCATCAACATCTTTACGATGAACAAAACCTGGCGCCTGGTGGACCTGCCGGGATACGGGTTCGCCCACCTAGCGCGGAAGGACAAGTCCCAGTTCAACCGGGCGGTGTCCGATTACCTTCAGCACCGACCGAACCTCTACTGTGTCTTTGCGCTGATCGACTCCGGGTTGCCTCCGCAGACGATGGATTTGGAGTTTGTGGAATGGCTTGCCAGCAACTCTGTCCCGTTCGTCCTCGTCTTCACCAAGACCGACCTCGTCAAGCCGACTGCGGCTCAGATGAACATCAAAACGTTTACGGATGCCATCTCAGGATGGTGCGAGAACCTGCCGGAGATCTTCACATGTTCCGCGACGACGGGGCAAGGGAGAAGAGAGTTGCTTGGGGTGATCACAGAGGCAATGCCCTGAGGTCAGGAGGAATTGTGTTCCGTCGGTTGCGTGGACCCGATCTCTTCCAAAGAGGCGCGGCAGGCTGGCGTGGCGCTTCCATGTCGGCTGCCGTGTTCCGCGGCGTCATGTATTTCCGGGAATTTCGGAGGCGAACAAGCTGTCGAGTCGTCCCCACGGCAGGCCCTGGAAATCTGAATAAAGCGAGCCTCCATCCCCTAGCAAGCGCCATTGACATCGCGGGTTGTCAAGACAAAGCTGCGGGCATGACCACACCCCCACCCGCAAACAGGGACCAATTGTCTCTCCATTCCGCCTTCACACTCATCGAATTGCTGGTTGTTATTGCGATCATTGCAATCCTCGCGGGCATGCTCCTGCCAGCGTTGACTGCCGCGAAAGAAAAAGCCAGGCGGGCAAGCTGCGTCAACAATCTGCGGCAACTCGGCATCGCCACGCACGTCTATGCGATCGACAACGAGGACAAACTATTCAGTGGCATAAGAGATGGGGGCGATTCCTTTTTGCTGAGCATTTCATCGGGCATGTACCGGTCGATCAGCAACATGTTTGGCGAGAAAGTGTTTGATTGCCCAAATGTTTATCCGTATACGCTGCCGGCGATCTTGATCGGAAAAAAGAGCCGCTATCAGGATGGCACCGGGTTTTATATCGGATACCATTATCACGGAGGCCGCATCATGCCAAAAGAGGCGGGCTGGCAATCCGCCATCAAATTGACCGACATCCCCATTCTCATCAACACCAATGCCCTGGCCGATTCCGAACGCCTCGTGCTCTTTTCCGACATCAACACCTGGGCTGCCAACGGCGTGGGGGGCTACAATTTCGTGACGGCACCGCACGGCAAAGGCGGGCCGATCAAGCGGAACGGGGACGTGTTTCAATACCCGTTAAAGAATCCCACCACCGCCCGCCAGGCAGGAGCGGTTGGCGGGAATGTGTCCTATCTTGATGGTTCCGTGGCTTGGAAGAGAATCGAGCGAATGTACGAAAAGTATTGGACTTACACTCTAGATGGAGGCCATCGCGGAGCCTGGTGAGCCCAGGCTGTGAGCCGTAATCGCTGTCTGAACTCGTTCGCGACAATCCGGTTCTCCGTGACCAGCAATGACTGATAGTAATTGGCTTTTTCAATCTTGAAGCATGATAGGTGTGCCGCAATTGTTAGGTCAACGGAATCCCTTCCAGACCCGGGTGCTGTCCTGAACGTTTCGCGGATGTGGGTCCCGGCACCCCTGCTCTTATGTCCTTTAACGCTTCACGCCGCTGCCGTACTTGTCAGCCAACCGGATGGTGACTATCAGTGCCGGGAGCTGCCAAAACGCGCTTCAACCAACTTCAAGAACTCGTTGGCGGCACGTGCGGGCGGACGTTGCTTTGGCCATAGGGCGACGATCGTTCGCTCCGGCCTCGGCGACTGTAGCGAGCGATACTCCGGCAGGTCCTCGCGGTTGTTGAGTGCCGCCATCGCCGGAATAAGAGAAATGCCCAGCCCCGAAGCGACGAGCGCCTGAATGGTTTCCAATTGCGCGCTGCGAAAGCTGATCTTGGGGTGTAGATTGCGCCGGTCGCAGAAACTCAACACCTGGTCACCGAGACAATGTCCCTCTTTCATCACGATCAGTCGTTCGCCTTCCAGGTCGGCATAAGCGACTGTCCGCTTGCGTGTGAGCGGATGACCCGGCGGTAGGGCGAGTAGCAGTTCCTCGGAAAGCAATTTCTTTACCTCCAGACGCTCGTCTAGAATCGGCTGGCTGGCCAGGGCGAAGTCAATCTCACACCCGTGTGCGAGCTTGAGCAGCCGCGCCGTGGTGTCTTCCTGGACCACCAATTCAACACCCGGAAACTTCTCCGTGAACTGCGCCATGACCTCGGGCAATAGATACGGAGCAATAGTCGGCAGCACGCCGAGGGTGACGGTGCCACGGTGCAGATCGCGCGCATCCGTCGCCTCCCGCTTCGCGGCGTCCACTTCTTCAAGGATGCGCACCGCGTGCCGCAGAAACGCTTCGCCATGCGGTGTCAGTTTAGCCTCGCGTTTCATGCGATCGAACAAGCGCTCGCCCAACTCTCCCTCCAGCTTCTGAATTTGCTGGCTCAGCGATGGCTGGGCGACGTGGCATTGCTCGGCGGCACGCGAGAAGTTTCCCGTCCGCGCGACGGCGACGACGTATCTGAGCTGATGCATTTCCATAGGCGGTGGCTATGGTAACAACAGGAAGAAAGTATTTCAACAATGGTGCCCGAGTTGGTTAAATGAAACCACGACGACCTATCTGATGGCAAAACGAACCAATCTCATGACCCCCTCCGGCCGCAATCCCGTCGCCGATAATCAGAGCCGCGAGTGCCTCCGCGAGCGCTCCGCAGCTGACCGCCAGCCCCGTCAGGCTAAACACGTCTAACTCGTCCACAGAATTCAATTCAACCGACCCAATAAAAAACACATGTCAACCGAAGCCAAATGCCCGTTCAACCACACCGCTGGCGGCGGCACCACAAACCACGACTGGTGGCCGAAACAGCTAAAGCTCGAACTCCTGCAGCAGCATTCATCCAAGTCCAATCCGATGGGCGAGGACTTCGACTACGCAAAAGAGTTCAAGAGCCTCGATCTGGCGGCGTTGAAAAAGGATCTCGCGGCGCTGATGACCGACTCGCAGGACTGGTGGCCGGCGGACTTCGGCCACTACGGCGGTCTGTTCATCCGCATGGCGTGGCACAGCGCCGGCACTTACCGCACCGGAGACGGTCGCGGCGGCGGTGGCAGGGGCCAGCAGCGCTTCGCGCCGCTCAATAGCTGGCCGGACAACGTCAGCCTGGACAAGGCGCGACACCTGCTCTGGCCGATCAAACAGAAATACGGCCGGAAGATTTCCTGGGCCGACCTGATGATCCTCACGGGGAACGTCGCCTTGGAAACGATGGGATTCAAAACGTTCGGTTTCGGAGGCGGTCGCGAGGACGTCTGGGAGCCGGATCGGGATGTCTATTGGGGCACCGAGAAGACTTGGCTGGGCGGCGACAAACGCTATTCCGGAGAGCGAGATCTTGAGAATCCTCTCGCAGCCGTGCAGATGGGGCTGATTTACGTCAACCCGGAAGGCCCGAACGGCAATCCCGATCCGATTGCCGCGGCGCGGGACATCCGCGAGACCTTCGCCCGCATGGCGATGAACGACGAGGAGACGGTCGCACTGATCGCCGGCGGCCACACCTTTGGCAAGACCCACGGTGCCGGCCCGGCGTCCCACGTGGGACCGGAGCCCGAGTCGGCCGGCCTCGAAGAGCAGGGCCGGGGCTGGAAGAGCAGCTTCGGCACGGGCAAAGGTGGCGACACGATCACCAGCGGCCTGGAAGTCACTTGGACCACCACGCCCACGAAGTGGAGCCACAATTTCCTCGAGAACCTGTTCGGCTACGAATGGGAACTGACGAAGAGCCCCGCCGGTGCGCAGCAGTGGAGACCGAAGAACGGCGCTGGTGCTGGAACCGTGCCGCATGCGCACGACGCATCGAAGCGGATCGGACCTTCCATGCTGACCACCGACCTCGCCCTGCGGTTCGACCCGGCTTACGAAACAATCTCGCGGCGATTCCTTAAGAATCCGAAGCAATTCGCCGACGCGTTCGCTCGCGCCTGGTTCAAGCTGACGCACCGCGACATGGGACCGCGCGTGTGTTATCTCGGGCAGGATGTTCCGAAGAAGGATCTCATCTGGCAGGACCCGATTCCTGCATTGAATCACAAATTGATTGGCGAGAGGGACATTGCCTCCCTCAAGGGCAAAATCCTGGCTTCGGGCCTGTCTGTCTCACAACTCGTTTCCACCGCCTGGGCGTCGGCGTCCACCTTCCGTGGCTCCGACAAGCGCGGCGGTGCCAATGGCGCGCGCATTCGACTGGCACCGCAGAAGGATTGGGAAGTCAACCAGCCAGCCCAACTGGGGAAGGTGCTCAGGACCCTCGTGGGTATCCAGAGCGCGTTCAATAAATCAGCAAAAGGCGGCAAGAAGGTTTCGCTGGCAGACCTGATCGTGCTGGGCGGTTGCGCCGGAATCGAGCGGGCGGCCAAGAAAGCCGGCCACACGGTGAAGGTTCCGTTTTCACCGGGACGCATGGACGCCTCACCGAAGCAGACCGATGCAGCCTCCTTCGCCGTGCTCGAACCCATCGCGGACGGTTTCCGCAATTACCTCAAATGCAAATACAGCATACCGTCCGAGGCGCTGCTGATCGACAAGGCACAGTTGCTGTCCCTAACCGCGCCCGAGATGACGGTGCTCGTGGGAGGCATGCGCGTCCTGAAGACCAACTTCGGAGGGATGCAGCACGGTGTCTTCACCCTGCGACCGGAGGCGTTGACCAACGACTTCTTCGTGAGCCTGCTCGACATGGGCACGGAGTGGAAGCCGGTTACGAAGGACGCAGACGTGTTTGAAGGGCGCGATCGCAAGACGGGCACCGTCAAGTGGACCGCCACGCGTATCGACCTTGTCTTCGGTTCTAGCTCTCAACTCCGCGCCATGTCGGAAGTCTATGGAAGTTCGGATGCGGAAAAGAAGTTCGTGCACGACTTTGTCGCGGCCTGGGACAAGGTGATGAGCCTCGATCGTTTCGAGGTTGTATGACCTTGTTGCCGCCAGCGGGGATGCTGGCTCCATGTTGCCGGATCAAGTGATCCGAAAACATGAAACACAATCATCACATTTACGATGTCATCATCGTCGGTGGCGGGCACAACGGGCTGGTGGCTGCAAGCTATCTGTCCAAGGCGGGGAAAGCCGTTCTCCTTCTGGAAGCACATGACGAACTCGGTGGCGCCACGACCAGCGTAAGGGCCTTTCCCGAGTACGACGCCCGGCTTTCGCGCTATTCCTATTTGGTATCGCTGCTGCCCGATCAGATCGTTGCTGATTTGGGAATCAACTTCAAAACGCTCGGACGCTCAGTCTCTTCCTACACTCCTTATCACCGGGAAGGTCGGGATGATGGGCTTTTGATTTCGACTGCGTGGGATGAAGGGACCGAGAGCAGTTTCAGACGGCTGACCGGATCGGATCAGGAAGCCACCGCTTGGAGCGAGTTTTACGGAGAGATTGCCTTGCTGGCCAAGCGCCTTGCGCCCTCCATGCTCAAGCCTCTCAAGAGGGCGGCTGAACTCAAATCCGAAATTGGACTGCCTGAGGTGTGGCGCAATCTGATGGAGATACCTCTTGGCGAAGCCATTCGGAATCGATTCCGTGATGACCTTGTGCAGGGCGTGGTTCTGACGGATGCGCTGATCGGAACTTTTGTTTCGGCAGATGACATGCAGGCCAATCGTTGTTTTCTCTATCACCTGATTGGAAACGGCACCGGGCAGTGGCGCGTGCCGCAGGGCGGAATGGGTGCCTTGGTCAAGGAGCTATTTCGTATCGCCACCTCACAGGGTGTGGAGATCAAACTCCACTCCAAGGTCGCCGCGCTTGAAAGTGGTCCTGCGGGCATTCTCATTGGAACGGAATCCGGCCAGGCCTATCGCGCCAAGGATCTGCTCTTTGCAGCCGCGCCCCAACACCTGGCTCGTTTGCGAGGACGCGCGATTCCGGATTCTCTCGAGGGATCCCAATTGAAAGTCAACATGCTCTTGTCGCGCTTGCCGCAGCTTAAATCAGGTGTGGACCCGCGGCTCGCCTTCGCCGGCACTTTTCACGTCAATGAAAGTTTTTCACAACTGGAAGCCGCCTACACCCTCGCTCGCGGGGGCGAAATGCCACAACCGCTGCCGCTTGAGCTGTATTGCCACACCCTGACCGATCCCACAATCCTGTCCGCGGATCTGATTTCAAAGGGTTTTCAAACTCTCACACTTTTTGGACTCCACACCCCCGCGCAACTCTTCGATGCTGATCCGGAGCGCGCCAAAGCACGGGCCAAGGATCACGCTATCGCCAGCTTGAATCAATATTTGCTGGATCCCATCGAATCCGTCCTGGCTCCATGCCGCGATGGCTCGCTTGCAATTGAAGTGAAATCACCTCTTGATTTGGAGATGGATATTTCTTTGCCGCGTGGAAACATCTTCCATCGCGACCTAGATTTTCCATTCATTGAAGACGATGCGGAGGCAGCGGACAGGCAACTCTGGGGCGCTGAAACCGACGATCCCCATATTTATCTCTCAGGCGCCGGAGCCCGTCGCGGCGGCGGTGTCAGTGGCATCGCGGGTCACAATGCGGCGATGGCATTGCTGGCAAAGGATTAGATTATTAAATCCTAAATCTCGATGAATTATCTCTCAGATATTGAACCACAGAAGCACAGAGGCACAGAGAAGAACAAATTATGAAACCAAACTTTTCCCCCTCTCTGTGTCTCCGTGTCTCTGTGGTTCACATTTCAAATCTGTTTGGCTAGTTTTAACCGATGAAACAACCCCACCCTCACCCCCATCACCGCCCTGCGGCACCGGTCATCTGACTGAGCGAAATGCGGCCGGACCTCGATCGAATTCTTCTCCGCATAAGCCATCCCGCAGGCGCAGGAATGAAAAATAGGGATGAGCCACCACCGGTTTCATTGTCATGAAAAGTTGTTTCACACAGGAGAATGCTGTGGTATTAAGAGCCGTCCTCCACACCATGCACATTATGCAAAAGACCTTTTCCTGCACGCCACTTCTTTGCGCCCTGGCGGTCATGGGCACCGTCACCCTCTCGAACGCCGCCACGCCACCCCCAGGCTTCGTAAACCTTTTCAACGGCAGAGATCTCAGCGGTTGGCGTGGCGGAGACACCTTTGACCATCGAAAATACCAAGCACTTCCAGAAGGCCAACGGACTGAGCAGGACACTCAGTGGACAGCTGACATGAAGGCGCACTGGAAGGTGGATGGCGATGAGTTCGTGAACGATGGCCACGGCAAATACGCCACCACCGAGAAGGATTACGGGGACTTCGAATTGCTACTGGATTATAAAACGGTGCCCTTGGCGGACTCGGGCATCTACTTGCGCGGGGTGCCTCAGGTCCAGATTTGGGATCACACCAACCCGAAGGAGTTTGAGATCAAGAACGGTGTCCAGAAAGGGAGCGGCGGTTTATGGAACAACACCCCCGGCGCCCCTGGCAAAGACCCGCTCGTGCTCGCTGATAAACCCTTCGGCGAGTGGAACAAATTCCGCATCCTCATGGTGGGCTCACGAGTCAGCGTCTGGCTCAACGACAAAATGGTGGTCGATCACGCGAACCTCGAGAACTACTACGACCGGAAGACTCCCATCCCTGTAAGTGGCCCGATCGAACTCCAGACCCACGGCGGCGAAATTCGATGGCGAAATATTTTTCTGCGCGAAATCAACGGACAAGAAGCGAACAGGATCCTCGCCTCAAAGGGCGAGGCCGGCTTCAAGCACGTGTTCAATGAGCGCGACTTCACGGGCTGGGACGGTCCCCTGGACAACTACGAGGTCGTGGACGGAACACTGAGGTGCAAACCTCAAAAAGGAGGGACGATTTTTACGAAAGCTGAGTATGGCGATTTCGTGGCAAAACTGGAATTTAAACTCCCCCCGGGCGGCAACAACGGATTGGCCATCCGATACCCCGGTCAAGGGGGTGCTGCGTACGCGGGCATGTGCGAACTGCAGGTCCTGGATGACCACTATGAGAAGGCGACGGGTGAGAAGATCGATGCCCGTCAGGCGCACGGTTCGGCCTACGGCATGGTGGCGGCCGCTCGCGGCTTTCATCGCCCCATCGGCGAATGGAACTTCGAGGAGGTCACCGTCCAGGGATCCAAGATCAAGGTGGAATTGAACGGTTTTGTGATCCTCGACACCGACCTGGAGAAAGTGACTGAGTTCATGGCTAAATCCCCTCACCCAGGCAAAGGCCGCACCAGCGGACACTTCGGATTCGCCGGACACAACGACCCGGTGGCCTTCCGTCACATCCGTTTAAAATCGCTCTGATTCCAGATCCTCCGCAGCTGTAGGTCGGAGGTGATCCCTGATCGTCGCAACGCGTTACTTCACTCTAGAGGCCCGGGATTCAGCTCTGTAGAGGTGGGTCTTGGTTCTCAAATAGAATGCCTTGCCGTCTGCTGCCGGAGAGGCCATGAACCCGTTTGCCAATGTGTTCGTCCCGATCACTTCCGGCGTGCGTCCGGGCTTAAGCACCGCAGTCGTGCCGTCCTGGCTGAAGAAATACAACCGCCCATCGGCATAAATCGGCGATGCCGCATATTTCCCACCGATGCGTTCAGTCCAGACCACCTGTCCTGTGGCTGCTTCCACGCACGTGACGAAGCTCTCATCGGATGCCGTGTAGATCAGGCCACCCACCAGAATTGGCGAAGCGTACTTGCCCACGCTCGTTTTGAGTTTCCAAACGACATGCGTGTCGGTGACGTTGCCCTGTCCAT
Organism: Akkermansia muciniphila; assembly: GCA_945865375.1. Taxonomy (GTDB): domain Bacteria; phylum Verrucomicrobiota; class Verrucomicrobiia; order Limisphaerales; family F1-80-MAGS106; genus F1-80-MAGS106. The sequence continues at coordinate 16,465 of CAMBEJ010000014.1, forward strand.
CGGTTTTGATCGCCCAGAGTTCCCTTTTCGTCAGGCCGGTGACGATGAAGGCGAGACCGTGGTCGAACAGGGGCCGGGGAGCGCTCGAGAAGTCGTTGTATTCCACTCGCCAGATCTCTTTTCCTGTCCGCGGATCGTAGCCATACGACGCCTTTGCGCCCACGCTGAGCAACTGAGCTTTTCCGGCAACGGTCGCGATCAACGGCGTGCCGTGAGACTTACGCATATCTCCATCCTTCGCCATGGCACCCGGCAAGTTCTCGTCATTCCATGCGACTGAACGATTGGTTTTCCACACGGTTGCGCCCGTTTTTTTGTTGAGGCCGACGAGATACTGGAGGTCGGCACCATCGAAGGTCAGAATCAACAGGTTTTCGAACAGAACCGGGGACGAGGATGCGCCTCTGTAATGGCGGCATGGCAGGTCGCTCCGCTTCCAAAGGACCTTGCCGGTTTTGGTGTCCAAACACGCGGTGCCGGCGCTGCCAAAATGGACATAAACCCGACCCGCCTCAATCACAGCCGATGGCGTGGCGTAACAATTCATGGAAGCCCCGTTACCGAGCGGTTCAGGGTTGTCGGTGTGGAACACTTTTTCGTTGAAGAGGATCTTCCCGCTTTCTTTGTTCACGCAGATTGCGAAGGAGTCGCGGCCGTCCTCGGTTGCCGCAGTCAACCAAACCTGATCTCTCAGCACCACAGGAGTGGACCACCCGCGATTTGGGATTTCCGTCTTCCATCTGATATTGCTCGTCTCGCTCCACTGTAGCGGCAGGCCAATTGGCTTGGCGTTACCCCGAGCCGGGACATGGCCATCACCCCTGGGCCCGCGAAAATCGCACCAATCTGCTCGAGCCGCTGCCTCACTCATGAAAAGTGTCGTCCAGAGCAGGATGCTAAGAAAGCTGTTTGCCTTGATGCGGCGAGACGCCTTGCGGAAGGGGAGAATGGATCTTGTGTTGTGGCTCATAAGTTCCCTGCTTTCAATTCGTTTTAGTTGGCATCGGAAAGGCCTTCGGTTCATTAAAGCAGCTTGCTTCGCCCAAACGACTTCCTTGCCTCACTTCGCTTTTTACGGTTTCATAGAATGTGGCAGCCTAGAGTCGCTTGGACAACCAAAATGCCCAGCAGGTGTCATTTTTAATACACCGAGGCTCGGCCATCGCTGAACTCACTAAAACGACCCCGTGTCGACTGATGCTCGAGCCACTCCAATTCCCTGCTCCTAATCGTAATCCACCCCTCTGTTTCAAGGGCAACACCGGGGGATTACGAGTCAGATTACGATTAGGAAAAATGGAGGAATTGGGGTTGCGCGCCCAGATCACGATTTCAACCGATTTTACGGAGGTCTGACCTCCCCCTGAATCCGCCGGCGATTCATGGAAACAGGGCCTCCCATTTATTTCCGACCCCACAGCGGACAACTTTTTACACGCGCCCCATTTCGCCTTCCCATTTTGAATCCCGGGCCACCAGTGATTTCAGAGCTTCCTTGACATCCTTCCCCTCGTAAAGCATCGAATACACTTCATCAATGATAGGCGTGTTAATTCCCTTGGCCCGCGCCAGTTGCCACGCCGACCTCGCTGTCGGATACCCTTCGGCCACCGATGTCATGGCTCCAAGAACCTTGTCGACAGGCTCCCCCTTGCCCAACCTTTCTCCCATGGCGCGATTCCGACTCAGTTTGGAAAAACAAGTGACCGTCAGATCACCCAGGCCACTAAGACCGGAAAATGTTTCATCATGAGCGCCGCACGCAACTCCCAACCGACGGATCTCAACAATTGCGCGCGTCACCAAAGCAGCCTTGGAATTGTCGCCAAACCCGAGGCCGTCGCTGACCCCCGCCGCGATCGCAATCACGTTTTTTAAGGCCCCACCTAGCTCAACGCCCAGTCTGTCCTCACTCGCGTAGACCCGGAACGATGGCCGATGAAAAAGCGCCTGACCCCAAAGCGCTGTGAGCTGGCAATCGCTCGCCAACACGACAGCGGAAGGCATTCCTCGGAACACTTCTTCAGCGAGCGTGGGCCCCGAAAGTGCCGCAACCGGGTTAGGGAGACCGGCGTCCAGCAAAACTCCGCACATCGTCAGACCTGTCTCAAACTCAATCCCTTTCGTCACACTCACAATGGGGATGGAACCCGTCAGTGCTGAAGCGAGATGATGGGCGAGCGAGCGCATGCCTTTGGACGGCACGGCAATGACAAGCCCTTCAGAGCTCTGACAAGCCATGTCCAAATCCCATTCGACACGCACCTCCGGGTCGACCGCTCGGAATGCGGCACAAGCAGGATTGATTCGATTTCCGCCCAGCGCCTTGATATGAGCGGGATCGTGCCCCCAAAGGCGGACCCGATTTTCGCCCCGACTCAAGAGGTTGGCCAGGGTTGTTCCCCAAGCCCCCGCGCCCAACACAGTGATTTGCATAACGTCTGGCGTTTTCTTCAGCTAAACCTCGTCGCTTTCTCCCTTTTCTCAATCCCAACCTCCCTCATTCAAAACAACTCGAAGTAAATATATTCTTCTTTGCGCATTGGCTCCTTGGCGTCTTTGCGTGAATTCCCTGCTGAATCCTAAGGTTTACCGACTCGATTTTCCGTCCCATCAAATAATCGCCGGATATTCGCCTTGTGTTTGTAAATGGCCAACCCCGACATGGCAACCGAGATACCGATCATAAGACCGCTCTGGCCACAAAAAAAAGTTGAAAACGGCAGCGAAGCCGCAGCGGCGACCGATGCAAGGGAAACATAGCGGGTAGCCCCAAACACAACCAGCCAAACAGTCAGTGTGACCAGGAACGACAATGGAATGAGCCCCACCAAAGCACCGGCCGAGGTGGCGATGCCTTTTCCTCCCCTGAAACCGAGCCAGCAAGTGTAGTTGTGCCCAAGAATCGCCCCCATGGACCCCACAATTCGGAGCCACTCCACATCGTGAACTGCGGACCCATCACCGAGGTGCAAAAGGAGAAGAAACTCCCAAGTCCTGCAGCCGACATAACCCTTCACCCCGTCGACCGTCAGAACGAAGATGCCCGCTCCCCTTCCGAGCGTGCGGAACACGTTGGTGGCGCCGATATTTCCGCTGCCAAGGCTCCGGATATCGATGCCCCGCGCCCGCGCGATCAGATATCCGGTAGGGATGGATCCAACGAAATAAGCGATGAACACCGTGACCAAGACAGGCAACAACATGGCCTGACTTTACAAGGTTCCGCGGGAATGAAGAATCGAAAAAGAAGCTATTCGTGCGGCTAGGCAACGGGAAAGCTCCAAAGACTCCAGCCCACCGTGACGAAGGCTTTTTTGGCCCAGTTGGGCGTCAAATCGCCCCGGTCAACCCTCAGCCGCGATGACTTCTTCTCTCCGCCTTTAATCGTTGGCGTCTTCGCGTGCCTGCCGCATGATTACGCGGCGGGCGTCCGAGGCTCGCAACTTTCGGCGGCTCCGCTGGAACGTATCCCTCCCAGTTCGGCCCTCTTGATCGCGACACGGTTCGGCGATCCAGAGCTTCCCGTCACCACCAGAAGCTTGGGGCGCCGTCGGTTCGAATAAGCATGTTGTTGAACTTCCGCCATTCCGCGTGGCCGTCGAGCATCAGCAGGTTGCCGCCGGCGGGAAGACGTCCGTTCAAATGTGGAGACTGGTGCCCTCTCCAACCTCCATCGATTTTGGTATAGGTGTTCTTGCCCCGATCAGTCTCGTTCTGCCCGTTGGAAATAGTGCCATCCGCTACGATCACCCGCGCGGAAGGACCCGGATCATACTGCGACGCATCCTTCATCTTCCATGCCAGGGGGTTAAAGGATTCTGTGATGTTCGTGAGCCGAATCCTCCCAGAGCCCTTAAAGGCCACTGCGTATCCTATCACACGATAACCATTATCGTTGTCTGCTGCCTCGGCACCCCCGGAGGCGGTTGTAAACTTCCACAGCTCATCGTTGTCCTGTTTCGGAAATCCGGGGCAATAAAGTATTTTTCGCTGACCGCCATAGCGGACAAAGGCATTGGCCGCCTTCGCCGGCAGGTCCCAGGGCCAATTGGCTCCGGTGCAGTCAGGGAAAACATCCCTGCTGTCATCCGCATACATCCGAATGGCAAGCCCAAGCTGGCGAACATTGTTGTTGCACTTTATTTGAATAGCCTTTGACTTCGCTTTGCTCAAGGCGGGGAGCAGCATCCCCGCAAGAATCGCGATGATCGCGATGACGACCAGCAATTCAATAAGTGTAAATCCTCCCCGAAAGTCCGGGGTCCACCGGCGTTGGCATTGAGTCTGTTTCATAAAATCGCGTATCCCCGATCGGTATCAAAAGGACCTTTCAAACATCATTCTGTGTGATGGTTATAACCACACCCTATCACGCCGCCTCGCGAAAGCCATGAAAATGTGATCATTCGAACACGCGCCTTCGCTATTCAGGGATTCAACCACTGAACGCGTGCATAACACGGATCGGATCGGGCAGAGGGTTGGTTGTCTCCCCTCGGGTTGAGTCACCCAATGGTGACCCTGAAAACACCCCGGAGACAATGGATCCTTCTTTGCGCCTTGGCATCTTGGCGCGTTGGCGTTTTTGCGTTCAGTCCCTGCTGCATCGGGACGGCTAAGCCCGAAACGCGCCCAGGCGCTAAAAACCCAGTTTCCAGAGGTTGACGTGAAAGCCGGCGATCGACTACGTTTCTGGGCAACTCATGCCCGCATCGCCTTCTTCACTTTCTGAACCACAGCTCGATTTCCTTGGCCATCCGCGTGGCCTCTTCACCTTGTTTTTCGCCGAGCTCTGGGAACGGTTCAGCTATTATGGCATGCGCGCGCTCCTCACCCTCTACATGGTGGCACCGCTGACATCGGGCGGGCTGAACTATTCTACTGAGCGGGCGGTGCTCATTTACGGCACCTACACCATGTCCGTTTATATGATGTCCATCCCCGGCGGCACGATCGCCGACAATCTTCTGGGAGCGCGAGCCTCCGTGGTGCTCGGTGGATCCATCATCGCTTGCGGTCATTTCTGCATGGCTGTGCCGTCCGAAGCCATTTTTTTCTTAGGATTGCTGCTGATCGTGCTCGGCACAGGTCTTCTCAAACCCAACATCAGCGCCATGGTGGGCGGGCTCTATTCACGAGGAGACAACCGCCGCGATGCCGGCTTTTCGATCTTCTACATGGGGATCAACATCGGTGCCTTCACCGCTCCACTCGTCACCGGATTTCTCGCACAGCACAGCCTGTTCAAGAACCTCCTGATCTCATGGGGATTGAACCCTAGCCACTCATGGCACTGGGGTTTCGGTGTGGCGGGTGTTGGAATGCTGTTTGGCTTGGCTGTGTTTTTGCTGTTCTCCCGACACGTTCGCGACGTGGGCAACCCCCCGCCACCATCCCCAGGCGCGTGGAAAATCCCGACGATAACCATGGTCGGCACTCTCGGTCTGTGGGGCGTTGCGGCACTCTCTGATCGCGACGGTTTCACGTGGATTCGGTGGTTGTTCATACTCGTGCCCGTTGGGGTGATGCTCTGGTTCGGTTTCTCCCGGGATGCTGATGAGAGAAAGCTGGGCGCCGTTTTTTACTTTTTTGTGGGAGCCTTCATCTTTTGGGCGTTGTTCGAACAAGCTGGCTCATCCCTCAACCTCTTCGCGGATCGCTTCACACAAACACACGTCTGGGGAGTCGAGTTCCCGTCATCGTGGTTCCAATCAGCAAACCCTCTGTTTGTGATCCTGTTGGCACCGGTTTGCGCCTTGCTTTGGGTGAAGCTCGGAGACAACCAACCCTCCAGTCCCATGAAGTTCACCATCGGCCTGTTTTTTCTGACTGCCGCCTTCGCTCTGATGTTCCCGGCGGCGAAACTGGCCATGGAGGGCCGCGTGAGCCCGTTGTGGCTACTGGGGCTCTATCTGCTCCAGAGCATCGGTGAGTTGTGCCTCAGCCCCGTGGGTCTCAGCACTTTCACCAAGTTATCTCCTCCAAGACTCGTTGGAGCCATGCTCGGTGTCTGGTTTCTGGCCGCAGCCTTCGGGAACAAATTTGCAGGCGTTCTCGCCAGCAAATTTGGCGAAGGAGATGCTTCCCATCTCGATCAGTTCTTTGGCCAACAAGCGCTCGCCGTCCTCGCCGTCGCGTTTGTCTTTCTGGCGCTCACTCCGTGGGTGCGGCGACGAATGGGAGACGTCCGGTAGGCGTCAACTCGGGGCGACCCCCCCCTCACGGCCCAAGCCATTTTGTGAAAGCTGGGGCGTGATAAATCGTCTTTGCCAACAGCTCATACCCGGCGGTCAACGGGTGGCTCGCGTCCGCGTACAAGCCGCTCGGGAGCGCTTGGGGCGCAATCAAGGTGACCTGTTGGCGCTTCAACGCAGCCGCGATTCCGTCGCGTATCCTCTCGAATCGAGCCCGGTTGGTGGGCTCAATCATGTGTTCGTTAAAGGGACCCAAGACCACGAGGACTTCGTTGCCTCGCTCGTGCAGCAGTGTTATCAGCCTCTGGAACGCCCCCCATTGCAGGGAGGTCTCCAGGTCAACCCAGTCAAATTGGACGGTATTCTGAGCGTTCGCATCCCAGGCCCTGTGCCTCGAACTCGCGGGTCCGCGAAGTGCGTCCACGGACCCTGCCTCAGGCACCCTGAGGGTGATCTGAGCCACCGGGTTTTTGTTGCTATTCGGATGGCGTGGAGGATTGTCATCCGATTCTTGAAGTGTCCAATTCAGGATGCTTTTATCATCAAAGTACGCGCTCTGAAGGTGTGATATCCACGAAAGAAAGCCGCTGTTCCTCTCCATCACCACACCCAGGCGCTCCTGCGCATCGGCCACGTAACAAGGGATTTTCGGGAAGAACTGGGGAGTCAGCCGAGCATGATTGAACTTCTCCTGCTTCTGAACCTGGAGGTCCGCCTTGGGACTGCTCATCCACAGAACGTTGCATTGCACCACCACTTTCCGGTGCCTCAACGACCCCCCATACGATCTGATCAGGCCCTCCAGCGCGAGTGGGAACAACCCGTTGACGCCTCCATTCACAAATCTCTCAGGCCTCTCGGCCTCCGCGTTCAGAAAATGAGAGAGGGTCCCGTCCGCGAGCACGTATTCGCCCCAGATAACGGAGTCCCCAAGCAGGATCACTTTCGAAGGGTCGTTGATCTCTTGGAGCCGCCGTTCGTACAGCCAGTAGTCCTTGCTGAGGCTGTAGGGCATCCGATAGTCGTTGCCCGTCTCGAATCGTTCGACTTTTTTCCAAATCGATGGGGTCAAAGTCATGATCAGCAACACGAGAATTACCACGGCAACCCACTCCGCCGATCCAAGTCGCATCTCGTTCACGAAGAGCGTCTCGGATAAAACGGCCTTGGGGATGGGCTGATTGGAAGGATCTTTCATCGCATCAGAACTGGAAATAGATAAACGACCCCGCACCTGAGGAGCCGAGGCACAAATAGCAAATCATCAACACCGCTAGGCAGACACGGACCACGGGAATGGCGATCAGGCTTCGGAAACCAGACTCGTAAAGGAACTGGTAACACCACACAAGCCCCACCATCAGGAGCATCAATGCCGGAACCTCGGGATCCGTCCAAGAGCCAGAAAAAATTCGGCTCACAATGAAAAGGGCTTCCGGCAAATTCTCTGCACGAAAGAAAATCCACGCAAAACAAACGAACAAGAACACACCCATTTGCTTTAACAATTTGGGAACCCGTTCGCGATAGAAACTGGAACGTTCGAGCTCACGCGTCAGCATCACCCCTGAAGCGTGCAGCAAACCCCATATCACAAAGGTCCAGGCGGCGCCATGCCAGATTCCAGAGATCACAAACGTGATAAAGAGGTTCCTGTAGGTCTTGGCAGCGCCGTTCCGATTTCCGCCCAATGGCACGTAGACATAATCCCGGAACCATGTGGAAAGACTCATGTGCCAACGCGTCCAGAATTCACCCAACCCGGTCGCGAGATACGGGTTGTTGAAGTTCAGAATCAGGTTAAAGCCCATCATCCGGGCTATTCCCCGGGCCATGTCGGTGTAACCGCTGAAATCGAAAAGGATCTGCCAAGCAAAGGCAAACGTCGCCATCGCGAGCGCCGCAGCACCATGGGCCTTGGGGTTGTCGTAGATTCGCTCCACATAAAACGAAAGATAATTTGCCAAGGCCAGTTTCTTGAATAAACCCACCAAAAAAAGCGAACACCCATCCGTGAAATTCGAAAGCTTGAATTGTGGAAAACTCTCGAACTGAGGGAGCAGATGTTTCGCTCTTTCGATGGGGCCCGCCATCAATTGCGGAAAAAAACAGACAAACGTCGCGAACCGCAGAAAGTGGCGCTCCCGATGCACCTTGCCGAGATAAAAATCAATGGTGTAACTCAAGGACTGGAAAGTGAAAAAAGAAATCCCGACTGGAAGAAGGTAATCGGCGCCGAAAGGCATGAGTGTGGATGGATCGGCCAGCTTCGCGGGAACTCCGAGCCCTGCGAGGAGGCTGTTCAGGTTTTCGACCACAAACCGGGCGTATTTGAAAAACAACAGGAGAGCCAAATTGTTGAAGAGACTGATCGCAAGCCAGATCTTGCGACTGCTCAAAAGTGACCCCACGGCCATCAGCAGCAGGATGACTCCCAGAAGAATCAGAGCGGGCCGCAGGGTTGAGGGACCCAGAAAAACCAGGATCACCGCAAGGAGAGCCGACGCCAAGGAACTCACAAAAGCCGTCTTCAAAACCCAGTCGTCAAACCGAAGCCGCGTCAAGCGCTCCGGGATGCTGGCCCGCCGTCCTTCGCGGGGACAATGGTCCATCAGCGCGACCAGAAAATAATCCAGCGCTGTGGAATAGATGACTAGCAACAGGTAATAAGGATTCCACCATCCGTAGAAGAAATAAGACGCCACCAGGAGCCACGGGATCCAAAACCGCGTTCTGCCCAAGGCAAAATAGACCGGCAGGACCACTAGCAAAAACACGAAAAATGGCCAGGTGTGAAAAAGCATGTTGACCCTCGTGCGCGCGATTTCAGCCCTGCGACCTGTTACCCTGGAAAGACCCGTTGGAAGCGCCACAATGGAACGTAAAGAACACAGCGCGACGGAGTCGCAATCCTGTCGGCCTGCAAAGACCCCGGCATAGGGCATTGCAAAGAGAAAGTCCTCCAGGGATAAAGGCCGATCCAAGCCACCCACTCACTGATTGAGCGTGAAATCGTTGCCTGCCTCCTCTCAAATCGCTTTCTTCGTGTTCTTTGCCTTCTTTGGGTTCTTTCGCGGCCATCTCAATTGCTCCTTCTAAGGGTGCCTGCTGCGACCTTTCAACTTCTCAAGTGCCTCCGGAGCGACACGGCGTACAGCACGAAATCCGCAGTAATCCGTATAAAAGCACGCGTCCGTATCACCCGTGTGCTGCCCCTGGCGGAATGTGGCGCGGCACATCTCCGTGCTGGCTTTCCACGACCCACCCCTTGTGACCCGCATGACGTCCTTGCCAGGGCTGGCGGGACCCACGGGATCCACCGCAGGGCTCTGCTGGTAGAATGTCGGGCTATACACGTCTTCACACCATTCGGACACATTGCCATACATATCGTAGAGCCCCCACGAATTCGGCCTCTTTTGCCCAACCCCATGCGTCTTCTCACCTCCGTTGCCTCCAAACCAGGCGTATTGCTTGAGCTTTTCGGGCTGGCCAAAATCGAACGGGGCTTCGCTTCCAGCTCGACACGCGTATTCCCATTCCGCTTCCGTGGGTAACCGATAACCTTCCCCACCGTAATCACAGTTCCAATCCGGCGTCTTTTCGTTGTAGCACGGTTTCAGCCCCTCCAACAACGAGCGCTCATTGCAATATTGCTTCGCATCGCGCCAGCGCACGCGCTCCACCGGCCGCGTGGGAACGTCGTTCCAGTGCGAAGGATTAGGCAGTTGCACTTTCGTCAGCATTTCCTGGGTCACCTCAAAAGTGTCCATCAGGAACCCGGTGAGCCGGACCGCGTGGGCGGGACGTTCGTCCGCATTTCCTTGGTTGCTTCCCATCATGAACTCGCCCCCAGGAATCCAGACCATCCTGACGCTGGATCGGGTCGTGATCTCGAACGGACTCGTAGCCTGGTTCGTCCCGCCCTTGATACTCGACTCGGACCCTGTTCTGACACCTGTCCCCGAGCCGGATGCGGGCTTGTCGCAACCCACCCACAGCAGCATGTTCATCAGGACCCATCCTCCCCAATAGGTCGAATGTTTCGGGCTCATGGTTTCAATTTCCCTCGTGCCGCAGGCTTGAACCAGGCGGATTCCTTGTTGCTCAGCCCGTTGGTTGTCACCATCGAATAGTCCGAAAGCGTCGCCGCATTCAAATCCAAAATGCCGCGGCGCTCTGCCGAAACCGCCAGAATATCCCAGCCTCCAGCGTAAACCCCCACGATCTCGCAGGCAGATTGGAAGGTGCCAGGTTTGCTTAGGTCGCCCTTCCCCACGGGACCACGGCTCAGGCTCAGATACCGGCTGTCTGGCGACCAATCGATGTGATATATATGATTCGTTTTGTCCAGCACACTAACGAATCGCTCCCCGACCGCCGGGGTCTCCGCGTCCAAATCGATCGGGGCTGTAGTGAGTTCATGATCGCTGGGGCCCCACGCGAGCTGCTTCCCGTCCGGGCTGATGCAGGGGCGGCATCCCGGAATCTTCAGGTTGATGATTCGTTTGCCTCGTGCCTCGATCAGGAGGATCGCGTGGTCCACCCCCATCCCGGCATGGACGGTCGCAACGATCCATTTGCCGTTGGGCGCGTACGAAGGGTTGTAAAGATGATGCAGGCTCGAAGAATTCGGGTGCGGCTCGATTTTGCCCTCATCAAGGTGATAAAAACTCATCCCTTTGGTGGAGTAATCGATGACGTTAAACTTCGAAAATTCCTGAGGCAGAAAGCCGATCGCGTTGTTGTCGGGCGCCCAAAAGGGTTCCCGCGCATTATCCACCAGTTTCTTTCGGTTCGCTCCGTCGGAGTTCATCACCCAGAGGCTGCGCACTGTTTCCCTCCCCTCTCCTGTGTCCACTGTGAAGCAAATCCTTGTTCCATCCGGCGACACTTGCGGGTAGTGTTCATGCTCCTTGGAACGGGTGAGGTTAATAGGATTCGACCCATCCGGGTTTGAAACAAGAATTTCCCAGTTATCGACCTGATAGCTCTCGTAAGCGATCTTGAACGCCAGAGGCGTCAGGCGATTCACTAGCGGGGCTTGTTCAGCCCCAAATAAGCCGATTGTTGAGCTGGCGAGAGCGACCCAGGAAAGGGCCGAGGAAATCCTCCTGCCGAAAGAGTGGAGTCGACACAGATCATGATTGAGTGCGGATGTCATGCCGGTGAGACTAGTTTTCAAACAAATTGGCATCAAGCTCGAACCGCATCTACAGACAAATCTCCACATTTCCACGGACGCAATGGGGACGATGCTTTTTCCATTTTCCAGCCATCCCCACCGACGGTGCATCGCACGACTCATTCCTGGGTAGGGACATCGCATCGTCACGTCCCTATCCCGTCCCAACATGCTCCACGGGTTCATCGAGAGGTTGACTACGCCGCAGAATGGTGGACTTTCTCACGGATTTTTTTGAACGACAGCGGGGAGTTTCCATCAAATGGAGGCATGGACTCCCATAATCAGACCTCAGTAAAATCGGTTGAAATCGTGATCTGGACGCGCAACCCCAATTCCTCCATTTTTCCTAATCGTAATCGTAATCTGACTCGTAATCCTCGGGTGTTGCCCTTGGCACAGAGGGGTGGATTACGATTACGATTACGATTACGAGAGAGGAATTGGAGTGGCTCGAGCCTCAGGCTAAAGAGGGTCGTTTTACTGAGTTCAGATAATGCCCGACCCGATGCCTTGACTCTCCAAAACGGGCCGACCTCCATCAGCTGTAGGTTCAGTGATCGAGCATCCTCCTTCGCGTGAAAACTGATCAACCCTCGACCGGCTCGGTGCGCCTCGCTTGGGCCATTACCATCGCTTACGGGGTTCTCTATTGTGGAATCCTCATCGTCGTTTCCCGGTATTGGCTTATGCTGCCAATCTCGTTGCGAGCGATTGCCGCCGTGGGCCTCCTGGCCCTCGCAATCCTGGGTGCTCTGCGCATTGCGCGATCCTACAGAACACGACCCGCTGCCGCCAAGGCTGAGGACGAAAGGCAGGGACGTTAAACCTCAGGCCCAGACCTCAGTAAAATCGGTTAAAATCGTGATCTGGACGCGCAACCCCAATTGCTCCATTTTTCCTAATCGTAATCGTAATCTGACTCGTAATCCTCCGGTGTTGCCCTTGAAACAGAGGGGTGGATTACGATTGGGAGCGGGGAATTGGAGTGGCTCCAGCATCAGGCTAAAAACGGTCGTTTTACTGAGTTCAGATCCTCACTCCGAATCCTTTGCATTCCATTCAAAACAGAGACGAACCATTTTACGAAGGTCCAAACTTTCCGTAACGAAGCGCGAGAGTGGGCAACAAGACCAGGTTCAAAAAGGTCGATGTCGCGAGGCCTCCGAGAATCACGACGGCCATGGGATACTCGATCTCATGACCGGGCACATTCCCCTTGAGAATCAGCGGCACCAACGCGAGGGCAGCGCATGAGGCCGTCATCAGGATGGGTGCCAGTCGCTCTTCCGCGCCCCGCAGAACCAACTCACGACCAAACTTCATGCCTTCATTGTGCTCCAGGTGCCGGTAGTGGCTCAGCAGCATGATGCCATTTCGAGCCGCTATCCCGAGCACGGTGACAAAACCCACCAGCGATCCCAAGGACAGCACGCCGCCGGTCAGAAATGCTCCAGCGACGCCTCCAACCAACGCGAAGGGCAATGTCAACGATAGCAGCAGCACCCATCGCACTGACCGGAAGTCCACGTGCAGCAGCACCAGGATTCCCACAACGGAAAATGCGGCCAGCAAAAAAAGGCGGTTGCGCGAGGTTTGTCGCGCGGCGTATTCGCCGAGGAACTCCGGATGATACCCTTGATCGAAGGAGAGCTCTAGGACCCGCTTCTCGATCTCCCGAGCGACGCTTCCGAGGTCCGCGCCCGCGACATTACAGGTCACATCCATGCGGCGGGAGGCGTTCTCGCGTTTGATCTCGTTGGGGGTCGGAGCGATCTCGAGATCGGCCACATCGCCAAGCGGAACGCGGGCTCCCGAAGGAGTCTCAATGGTCAATTCTCGCAACGCCTGTAAATTATTGCGGACACGTTCCACACCCCAGACGGCGACGTCATACACTTTCTGGTCCTGGTAAACCTCGCCCACCTTGACGCCCTTGATGAACGTCGTAGCAGCCCTCCGGATGTGGCCTGGCGTCAGGCCAAAAATGGCGGCAACGTCCGGCTTCATCCGCACCTGGATGTGCGGAACAAGCACCTGGGGCTCCACCTTCAAGTTCGCCACTCCTTTGACTCCACCGAGGGCCTTGTTCACCTCCTGCGCCTTTTCACGCAGCACGGCCATATCGGGCCCGTAGAGGCGCACCACCACCGTGGCGCTCGCACCCGTCAGCACTTCCTTGATACGTTCCTTCAAGTAGGTGAGCAAGTCTCGATACAAGCCGGGATAACCATCGACGATTTCCTGAACCTTTGCCACGGTGCGATCGTAGTCCGCCTCAGGATCCAGGCTGATCCATAGCTCGGTGAAGTTTGGCCCCACCACTTCGTCCGCCACTTCCGCGCGCCCAATGTGCGCGCCAAAATTCCGCACGCCGGGCACCTCGCGCAGTTCCTTGCTCACACTCACCGTGATGCGTCGCATGGCTTCGAGCGATGTGCCAGGCTTCTCCACCCAATGCATGAGAAAGTCCGTTTCCTTGAAGTTGGGCAGGAACTCCTCGCCTAGGCGGGGCAAAGCGATCCCGGTAGCGGTGAACATCACCGCCAGAAACGCGGCAGCCCATCCAGGTCGAACCACCAAGGCAGGCAGCACCCGCCGATACGCGTTCTTTAAAAGGCGAGTTAATGGCGCATCATCTCGGCGTCCATTCGCACCCGGCAGCAACATAAGACACAGCGCGGGGGTGACGGTCAGAGCGACAAGCAAGGACGCCAAGATCGCCAGAGTGTAGGAGTAGGCCAGGGGCCGGAAAAACGTCCCAGCAAGGCCGTCCAGGAAAAACACGGGCACAAACACCAAAACCACGATAAGGCTGGCGAACACCACGGCGCTCCGCACCTCCAACGAAGCCTTCAACACGACGCGAAACGGCGAGAGCGGATTTCCCGACAACCGGTTCAGCCGAAGCCTTCGGACAATGTTTTCCACGTCGATGATCGCGTCGTCCACGACTTCGCCGACGGCGATCACTAGGCCAGCCAGGACCATGGTGTTGAGGGTGCCGCCCCGCAGATAAAGCACGATTGCCGCGGCAAGCAGCGAAAGGGGAATGGCGGATAAACTGATCAGGGCGGTGCGCCAATCGAACAGAAATGCCACCAGAATCAGCGCCACAAGTCCGCAGCCGAGAACCATCGCCTGCGTCAGATTCCTCAACGAACGCTCGATGAAGGTCGCGGGGCGAAAAATGGTGGGATCAATTTCCACGTCCTTCAGGCCAGGCCGCAACGCATCCAGGGCGGCCTCCACCTGCTTCGTCACCTCCAGCGTGTTGCCCCAGGGCTGCTTCTCCACGATCAAGAGTAATCCCGGACCGTCATTGATGACGGCATCGCCAATCGGTGCCGGATGACTCTTCACCACGCTCGCCACATCCCCGATGCGCAGCGGCACGCCATTGGTAAAGACCACCACGGTGCGCTCGATGTCCTCGGGTGTTTCGATCGCCGAAACATGCCTCACGGGCAGTCGCTGGTTTGGCAAGTCGACGAATCCGCCAGCCGCCACGCTGGCCGCGTCGCCCGCAGCACGGACAACGGCATCGAGCGAAACTCCATGCGCCGCAAGCCGATCTGGATCAACCAGCACCTGATACTGCCGGTCACGCTGCCCCCAAATGGCCACGTTCGCCACTCCGGGCACGGCCATGAGCCGGGGTCGGATGGTCCAGAGCGCGAGTTCGGAAAGATCCATCTGCGAAAGTTTTTTGGACGAAACGCCTATTTTCATCGCCCGGCTGGTGGAGGAGAGCGGTGGGAGCAGAACAGGAGGGTGGGCCACGAACGGCAAGCGGGACGCGACTGTCGCGACGCGCTCCTGCACGAGTTGGCGAGCGCCCATCAGGTCGGTTCCTTCCTTGAAGATGCAGACCACGGACGACAGCCCGAGCACCGACTTCGAACGGAGGGTCTTGAGCCATGAAACCCCGTTGAGGGCGTTCTCCAAAGGCACGCTTATCAGGCTTTCTACCTCTTCGGTCGACAAGCCGGGCGCCTCGGTCTGGACCTCAACCAGCGGGGGCGCGAACTCCGGGAAAACGTCCAGCGGGGTGGTGCGCACAGTGCGAATGCCGAACACGATGAGCCCGGCGGCGAGCGCGATGACCAGCACCCTTTGACGGAGCGAGACCGCGATAAGCCATTTCATCATAGAGGCAGATGCGAAGGCCTACTTGCCAGCCCCAAACTCGGTACCAAACAACTCGGCCACACCCGTGGTGACGACCTCTGCGCCGGGCTTGACGCCGCTGGCCAGGACCGCCAACCCGTCCACGACTCGCCGCAGTCGGACCCGCCGACGCCCGTAACTTCCCGGGCCCAACTTCTCATAGACCCAGACACCGCCCTGCGCGTCGTAAACGACCGCCGAAAAAGGAACCACCAGGCTTTCCTCATCCTCACGCATCGGCACCGTGACGGCAACACGCTGGCCAAGCCGCAGCATGGCGGTGAGGTTCTGTAGCTCGTAAAATAAATCCACCGTGGCGGCACCTGCGTTGGCCGAGGGCGGCGCGGAGACCGGCTTTGCGGCCAGCCCACCGTTGGTCGCGGATCCAGAGAAGGAATCGGCGCTCGCCTCCGCGGCGTGATCTACACGCGTCAGGTCACCCACATAAACAGGAACACGCACCCACAGGCGCGAGGGACTAGTCGTCCCGAGGACGGGAGGACCCAGCAGATCGCGGCGTGCCACGGCCGTCCGAAGCCCGATTTCGGCGAGCCCTGCCTGCGCTTGCGCTTCCTCCACAGTGCGGGCAATTCCCGCTTTGTCGCGGAGCAATTGCTCTGCGCGGACCAGCGCCACCTTGGCGGCACCGAGCTGAGCCTTCGCCTGTTCAACCTGTCCGTCGGCGTCGATCTGGGACTGGGCAACGCGAACCAATTCCGCGGGCGAAAGTGACGGGAGAATCGTGAAAAGAGATTGGCGCGGGATGGACGTTTCCCCCGCCGCCTGCGCTGGCAGAATGACCTCGCCACCAAACAGCCGCGTACGCTTCAGTTTCCTCAGTTCAACAGCCGCCGTCACAATGCCCAGCCGTTTCTCCGCTTGAGGCGTGAGCTTGAGGTTGGCCAGGTCCGTTTCCCTCATGGGACTGGCTACGTGCGCAGGAGGAGGTGACTTGCGAGACTCCGCGGCGCAACTCGCCATGCACGAGAGGCCGAGCACGAGCACAGTGCCACAGAATTTCCATGGCTGTGAAGTAATGGGTTTCATGGCGTCATTCCAAGGTGCTTTCAAGGTGAGTCTCAATTTGCGGGATCGCCTGTCAGTCGTTGCCCCGCTGCGCGCTCGAGCTCGGCCCGGGCCCGGCGGAGCTCAGCAGCGGCCTCGGCCGCCTTGAGGCCGGCGTCGGAAAGCTTCCGATCATTTTCCAGCATGAACAGGTAGGTGACGTTGCCCGCCCCATACGACCTCGCCGCCAGCATCGCTGATTCTTCGAGCGGGGGCAGAATGTGCTTCCGCCACTTTTCGAAGCTCCCCAGGGCCTGAGCGAGCCGAGCGTGCGCCTCCTCCACTTCAAATAAAATCCGGTCGCGCACCGTGACGTAGTGGCGCGCGGCCTTGTCGAATCTCGCCTTCGCCTGGGCGATGCCGCCCTGATTCTGGTTGAAGATGGGAATAGAAATATCAAGCCCTGGTCCCGCGAGAAAATCGGTGCCGACGTCCTTCGCGTTGATGCTGCCTGTCAAAGCATATACCTCCGCCCTCGCCAAGCCGACGCGCTTTCCCTCGGCCTCGAGGCCAAGCTCAGCGGCCCGGAGGTCCGGTCGGGCAGCCAGCGCATTCGTCCGCAAAACTCCCAGATCAAGGGGGAAATCGAGTGGAATCGGTGCTGCTTGAAAGGCCGAATTCCACTGTCCTGCACCAAGCCCCGCAAGGAAACGAAGCCGCTCCCGGGTCAAGCGGGCATCCTGCGAGGTGCGCGCAAGCTGCTCCTGTGCCTGGAGCACATCGATTCTGGCGTTGGCGACCTCCAATTCGCTGGCTTCTCCAGCGCGCAGCCTGGCTTCAGCTTGTCCCGCAATCCCTTGGCTGAGTTTTACGCTGGTTTCGGATAGGACGTGCCGCTCGTTTGCCAACATATGATCTGCGCACGCAAGCCGAACGTCCCGAATCAAATCCAAACCTCCCTGGACAAGTCGCCGGGCGGTTCGGTCGTAATCCAGCTTGGCCACAGTCAACCGCCGCGGTCTCAACCAGAACGCTTCGAGCGGATACTTGGCAGTGAGTTCGAGTGGCTTGGCTCCCACCGGAAAGAGCATCGACAAGGTTGGATTTGGCAGCATGCCCGCTTGCACAAGCTCGGCGCGGGAGAGGCCCAGGTCCGCAAGCGCCTCTTGAAACACCGCATTGTTCCAGAGCGCGAGCGTCACCGCTTCATCCTCGGAGAGGCCGTCCTCGAGGGTTACTGTCCCCGGAATGAGAACTACTCCGGGCTCGGACGACCCCAAGGAGTGACCGCTCCGCCATTCCACGTCCGCGGGAACGTCGCCCAAATCCGCGTGCGGCGTTGAACAGCCAGTCAATGCCGCCGCGAGAACCCAACTCGTCGCGGCAACACAGGCTTCCAACGACATCATTCCGCGCAAGCCGATGAAGGTTTTGGCCTTCAGGGTCGGATTCGCAGTTCGCATGGACCCGGTTTATCGGAACAAGGGGGTTGTGGCAATCGCTTTTGCGCCCGCCGGATGCTTTGCGAATACTTCTGGTACGACGCACAATTTCAACACGAAATGGGGCTAAAATTGGACCTTGAAAACTCAGACTCGCAGGGCCTTCGCCCACCTGAAGCCGAAACCAGCCTACCCAACACGACACGACACAGAGAGCCAGGATCAAGGATCGATGTCCCGCCGGATCCAGCTCGCCCGCATATCCAAGTAAATCTGGTTCCGACCCCCGCGGTGGCCGGACCAACCCTTTCTGGGCGGAACGCTGTCGCCCACCGCCCAGAAGACGCCGAACTCTGGCCACCAGGCCTTCTCGAAGAAAGGGCACATCAGCCATTCCTCCTCGGAAACACTGCTGCCCCGCTTGACCGCCAGGCTCTCGGCAGTTCGTCCTCGCAGGTAGCGGGCTTGGTCGGGATTCAATTCCGCGAGCTTGTCGCTGATGTAATTGGCCCACCCCTTCTCTACCCGGTCCGCGCCGGCCTCTTGCCAGGGACTGGCGAAATGCATCAGCCAGGATTCGTTGGTCTTGAGCGGCGCGTTCGGGCACAGCCAAACCCGGCTTTCTCCCAGATATTCATGCAGCACGGGCATGAAGGAACCCATGCTGGTGTATCGTTTTCCGGCGGAGTTGACCACCGGAGTGAGCTGTAGATCCTCGTCCGACACCCATGGCATGAGATCTTGGTTGTCGCTCAAATAACCTGTCGTGCCAATGCCTATCTGCCTGAGGTTGGACAAACAACTCGTTCGCTTGGCGCGCTCCTTCGCGTGGGCAAGCCCTGGCAACAAAAGACCGGCCAGAATGGCAATGAGTGCTGTGCAAACGAGGAGTTCGATCAAAGTGAACCCCGGTTCGTTTCGTCTCATGACCCAGCAGGAGACTACAACTGGATGACGCTGACAAGTGACAATCCCGGCCAAACTTCGGAACGTCGCGTTTTCGGACTGTCGAGTTCCACGAAGCCTCAACCTTTGCGAACTGCAAGGGACGGACAAAGTGTTTGATTCTTTCAAAGCGAATCAAGGGAAGATCGGCCCACACGCTTTCATGGACGGAAGGCAGAGGGCGGTGTAGGAAAAAAAACAATGCGTGCGGAAAGCGCACGCATTGTTTGAAGCGACTCTCGTCAACGCTGGCACTGCGATGTGTCGGAGTGCGCGGACGAAGTCTTGCTTAGTGCTTCCAAGAAGCGCCACCGGTGCGGGAACTGGTCCCTGTCCTGAAGGACACGCCTGAACGGGAGCTTGCGCCGCCGCTGGTCGAGCTGCCGCCGCCGGCGATTTTCTCAAGTTGCTCAGGTGTCAATTCTTTGCTTTTCTGGTTCTGGCTAATGGTCTTGTCTTCTGTTTTAGTTTTTGAGTTGAGCGCAGATTTTTTTCACAAACTTGATCTGAACGATCAACCTGATTGTCCGTTAGCACATGCAGTGCCAAGGTGATCTTTTCCAGATTATAAGAACCACCACCGTCGCAGACCGAAGTCTCACTCCTATTTGGCGACACTCTTATTGAGTGACGGCCTCTGCTCTCCGACGCCCCAGGACGAATGCGTTGAACATCAGAAACCTGAGCGGAGTCGCGTTCAGTATCCAGTCAGCGAGGCGAGGCACATAACGATCCGTGCATTCGACGCGGATGACCTCGCAGCCAAAGCGCTCGAGGAAGAAGCGGATTTCCATTCCATTGGTCGCCACGATGGCGTCGTCGTCCGGTTCGAAAGGCTCCTTGAAAACGGGCGTCATCCGGTCAAAGCGGACCTGCTCAGGAAAGGCGCGGATCAGGTGCTGCTTTTCGCGGAGGCGATTCCAGTTCGCCCACTTGTTGCGCCATCCTCGCATCTGGCGGTGGTAGTCGCGCAGGCCAATAGCCCGGTAGAAATTGGGACTGGACACCACAACGCGACATCCCGGACGCACGACGCGCACCAGTTCTTTCAAGAAATCCTCGGGAGCTTCGACATGCTCCAGCACATTCAAAGCTCCCGCGGCGGTGAAGGTGGCGTCGGGGAAAGGCAGGCGTCTGCCATCGTAGAATTCGCACGGCAACCCCTCGGCGCGCGCGCGTTGGATGTTGGCTTCAGAAACGTCCACACCCATGGCATCGACCCCTGCCCGGCGGAGTTCCCCGACCACGCGCCCGACTCCACAGCCGATGTCCAACACTTTTCCAGAAAGATCAACCGGCTTCAGGGCGTCGATGTACTTGGCATAAAACGCGGGGTCCCAATCGGCGAGGACCTGCGCAAGCGTCTCATTGTGGAGGTATGTATCCTGATGGCTCATTTCGGATGTTCCCATTGATAACCGGCGCTAGATGAACAGTAATCGCGGGAATTCACCAGCTCTGATTCGACGGGGGTACATGGAACAGAATGAGCCGACCTCAGTAAAATCGGTTGAAACGGTGATCTGGAGGCGCAACCCCACTCCCCCATTTTTCGTAATCGTAATCCTAGCCAAACAGATTTGAAATTTGAACCACAGAGACACGGAGACACAGAGGGGGAAAAGTTTGGTTTCATCGAAGCGCACCCTTGGGGACAGACACCGTCCCCGCACTTCTGTTCAGACCCCATTGCCCGACATGCGAGCTGTCAACAGGTTTTGTCTGAACTCAGCAAAACGACCCTGTTTGGCCTGATGCTCGAGCAACTCCAATTCCCTGCCCCTAATCGTAATCGTAATCCTAATCCACCCCTCCGTTTCAAGGGCAACACCCGAGGATTACGATTAGATTCTTAAATCCTAAATCTCGGTGAATTATCTCTTAGCTTTTGAACCACAGAGGCACAGAGGCACAGAGAAGAACAAACAATGAAACCAAACTTTTCCCCCTCTCTTTTCACCCTCTGTGCCTCTGTGCCTCTGTGGTTCAAATTTCAAATCTGTTTGGCTAGGATCAGGATTAGGATTACGAAAAATAGAGGAATTGGGGTTGCGCATCCAGATCACGATTTCAACCGATTTTACTGAGGTCTGTTTGTAGGATCGGCATTTGAGAGAATAATGCGCTTCCTTTTTCGATTCTACCCAAGTTAGATCATGGAAAGATTTTTGGGCAAGAACCATGTTCGGAAAATCGCTGGGAAACAGCGCTGCTCTGAAGTCGCCGTAGCGTCAGCAGTTCTTGACACTCCCGATTCTTCCATCGCAGCCTGGAGGCCGCGCTCCGACCCATTGCCGGTTCGTGGTCCCCGCTTCCCGTCCGTCACTCGTACCGCAAGGAATCGATCGGATCGAGGTTCGCTGCTTTGTAGGCTGGATAAGTACCGAAGATGACGCCGACCAGCGAACAGATGCCCAGCCCGATGAGCACCCAGTCCACGGGGATAATGGGTGTGACTTTCAGGAGATAGGCCGCCACATTCCCTCCCGCAATTCCGAGTATGACTCCCAGAATGCCTCCGATCTGGCAGAGCGCAATCGCTTCCAAAATAAATTGAGTCATGATGTTCCGTTTTTTCGCGCCGATGGCGCGGCGGATCCCGATTTCACGCGTCCGTTCGGTGACGGAAACGAGCATGATGTTCATGATCCCGATTCCAGCCGCGAGCAGCGCGATGGAGCTGATGATGCCCGCCGCCGCGCGAACAACCAGTGTGAATGAGCGAAAGGTCTTGATCATCGAGTCGTTTGAAAAAATGTCGAAGTCATCCTCTTGATCAGGCTCTACCTTGCGGATTGTCCGCAGGACGCCGCGCGCCTGCTCGAGGGTGTCGTCATACAGTTCCTGATTGTGCGCCTGCACCTGGATGTCCAGGCTCCATCGCCTCCCGAAACGGTTCAGCCCGGTTGTGATGGGAAACAACAGGAAATTGTCCTGGTCCTGGCCAAACGCGCTGCCCTTGGTTTCTAACACGCCGACGACGTTGTAATTGATGCCCCGGAATTTGACGCGCTCCCCGAGCGCCGAACCCCGAGGAAAAAGCTTTTTGGCCAGCCCATTGGCGAGCACGCAGAGGGCACGGGCACCGTCAATGTCACCGTTGTTAAATGCCCGTCCTTCTTCGACAATCCAATTCAGCGTTTCGAAGGATTCAGGCGTCACGCCGCTTGCCCCGATGTTGGGATTGGTTCTCGCGAAACGTGAACTGACCTCCCCGGATGTGATCCAGTTTCGAACGCTCACATTCTTTGCCAGCGTAGCACGCTCCTTCAACTGCATCGCCTGCGGCAGGGTGATGTCTTTTCGGCGCAAGTATTTTTCGAACCCTCCCCCTTCGTCATCCACCTGGACGGCAGGCCAACGCTGGATTTGGAAAGTGTTGCTGCCCAGTTCGCTGATGGTTGTTTCGATGTTGCTTTGCAGCACCCGAATCGCCGTCATCACCATAATGATCGAGAACACGCCGACCAAAATGCCCAGCAATGTCAGGCCCGAACGCAGCTTATGAGCGTTCACGGCGTGGAGCGCCATCAGAAAGCTCTCCTTCATCTCCACCCCCAGCGTGGTCCGCAATTGTTGCTTGGTTCTCAAGAGTTCTTACTCACTCCGCAAAGCATCCACAGGATTCATTTTAGAGGCGCGCCAGGCCGGGAGAAACCCGGAAACCACTCCCGTCACGAGGGAGACCACCAACCCCACCAAAGCCACCGTGATCGACATCGTTCCGGAAAGGTACTTCGACATCACAAGCGTGATGGGAAACGCAATCGCGAGACCGATCAAGCCGCCAAAGAGGCAAATGGTGGCCGCTTCGATGAGGAATTGGATCAAGATGGTGCGCCGCTTGGCGCCGATGGCCTTGCGAATGCCGATCTCCTTTGTGCGTTCCGCCACGGAGACGAACATGATGTTCATAATGCCGATTCCCCCGACGAACAGGGATAGGCCTGTGATGAACAAACCCACGGTCGCCAGCATCCCGCCCACCTGGTTGAAGCGTTGAATGAAGGCATCCTGCTGGTTGATCCCGAAATCATCCGGCATGCCCGGAGGCACGCTTCGAATCTTCCGCAGGATCCCCCTCAATTCTTCGCGGGCGTCGTCCATCATTTTGACATCCAGCACCTTCACCAGGATCTGCACTTCCGGTCGCAGGTCGAACATCGACTTCAATTGGGTGATCGGAATGAGAACATGGTTGTCGCTTCCCAGGCCCAGGAATTTATCGAAGGGCGCCATCACGCCGACGATTTCGAACGAGTTTCCGCCAATCGTGATTTTCTCTCCCAGCGGGGACTCGTTTCTGAAAAACTTCGTGGCAATATCCGCTCCGAGGATGCAGATGGGCCTGCCGCCTTCCGCCTCTGCCGCACTCATGAAACGGCCGCTGGAAATGCTGAACCCGCGCGCCAGAAAATTCTGATCGGTGGTGCCCACGATCGCGACACTGGAGGCACTGCGGTTCTTGTGTTTTACGGTCTGACGCGAAAAAGCCTCGGGCACCACGACGCGCGCCATCGTGACCTGCCTCTCAATGGCCCGAGCGGTGGCGAGAGTGATGTCCCGGCGGTTGCGCACCTTCCACCACTCGTCGTTGCTGAACCAGGCAAACTTCTGCACATACAACACGTCCGTGCCCAAGCCGCTCACAACCTTTTTAAACGATTGATTGATCCCTTCGATGGCCGTTCCCATCAGGGTGACCGTGACGATGCCAATGACGATGCCGAGTGTGGTCAGGCCAGAACGCAGCTTATTGGCCCGAAGTGCCGCCAAGGCGATAGCCAGGCTTTCGGTGATTTCAGCGCCAAGGGTCATCGCGCTCAACTGTCGGGCCTACACATGCTCGGGCTCCCGACCCAAGGATTGGATGGTGAACGGATTCTCGTTGACCGCGTCGGAGGCGATCAAGCCGTCGCGGAGGCGGATGATCCGCCGGGCATGCCGGGCGACATCTTCTTCGTGCGTCACGACGATGATGGTGTTGCCTTTGACGGAAAGTTCCTCGAACAAAGAGAGAATCTCAACGCCCGTTCGGGAGTCAAGATTGCCGGTGGGCTCGTCGGCAAGAATGATGGACGGATTGTTCACCAATGCCCGCGCGATCGCCACGCGCTGTCGCTGGCCGCCGGAGAGCTCGTTTGGCTTGTGATGCACCCGGTCTCCGAGCTTCACATGCTCCAGCGCGGCCATCGCCATCTGCCGTCGCTCTTCGGCGGGATAGCCGGCGTAAATAAGGGGCAACTCGACGTTGTGGAGCGCGTCTGACCGGGCGAGCAGGTTGAAACTCTGAAAAACAAACCCTATCTCCTGGTTCCTGATCTCAGCGAGCTGGTTGTCATCCATCTCGCTGACCTTCGAACCATTCAACTCGAACTCGCCAGAGGACGGTGTGTCGAGGCAGCCAAGCAGGTTCATTAAAGTGGATTTTCCCGAGCCTGACGGCCCCATGATCGCCAGATATTCGCCCTGTTCGATGGTCAGCGACACATCGCGCAACGCGTGGATCGTCTCCGTGCCCATCTGATACAGCCGGGTGAGATTCTTGATATAAATGAGGCTCACGGCGCTTTCCCATCGGATGGCTTGAACGGCTTCTTTTCGTTGTCCACCTTCACCGTTTTGCCATCTTCCAGCTCGCGGTTGATCGCCTTATACCCCCCGGAAACGATCTCCCGACCCTCCGCCAGGCCCTCCAGGATCTCCACGTGGGTATCGTCGCTGATGCCCCGCTTCACTTTCACCGCTTTTGCCTTGCCGCCGCTGACTTCAAAAACCACTTCCATCGCTTTCTGTGCTTTGTCGGTTTTCTTCTTGTTCGGATCGGCCAGTTCATCCTGATCCTTTTCCTTGTCAGCCTTCTTCTTCTTGTCTTTGTCCTTGTCGCTCGGGTCCTTTGGCAAGCGAGTGGTCACGCTCTGTATGGGAACTGCCAGAACGTTTGTGCGGTAGCGAGTCTCGACCTCCGCTGTCACCGACATGCCGGGGCGGAACACTTCCTTTTCCGCGAGCCGGATTTTCACCTCAAATTTGGTGGCTTCCTGCTGCGTTCCCATGCCGGTGCCCTTGGCCGCATTCGCGATTTCGGTGACGACGCCGTTAAACTTGACGTCCCGGAATGAATCCACCTCCAGCTTCGCTTTCTGGCCAAGCTGGATGAGAACCACATCGATCTCCCCGATGTCCACCCGCGCTTCCATGTCGGTCAGGTTAGCGACCGTCATGATTTCCGTTCCGGCCATCATTGCGGTCCCGACGACCCGTTCACCGAGCTGCGATTTGAGTTTGGTCACGGTCCCAGTCGTCGGGGAGTAGATCGTCGTTTTCGCCAGATCATCATCCGCGCGGGCGAGCGCGGCTTTCGTTTGCTCGACCTGATGGATGCTGTTCTGATGCGAGGCAAGCATGACGTTCATGGTGGTCTTGGCGTCCAGTAACTGGGAATCCGACACGAGCTTGTTTTCGAAGAGTTCCTGGACGCGTTTGAACTCGATCTCCGCCTTGTCCAGGTTGGCCCGCGCCAGACGTTGGCCTGCCAGGCTGGACTGGTAGCTGGCCGCGACCGAATTGCGGCTCGCGATATAATTGTCCGGTTTGATGCGCAAGAGCAGGTCCCCTTTCCTGACGAACTGCCCTTCCTTGACTGGGAGATCGATAATTTCCCCGCTGACCTCCGGGTTGATAACGACTTGTACCACGGGTTGGATCTTGCCGGTCGCGACGACAGTTTCCAAAAGATTCCGGCGAGTCGCTTTTTCCGTTTGGACAGTGATTGGGACCTCGCGCTTGCGATAATAAATCCAGCCGCTGGTCCCGCCGATCGCCAGGATAACCAGGACGCCGATGATGATGTTACGGCGAGTTTTGCTTTTCGGTGTTGCCATTCCTGTTATCTGACACCAAAAAGAGTGTCGTGTTGCAAATTCATTCTGGACAGATATCCACGAGGCGGGAGCATATCGACTCAGTGGCGTGAGGAACAAGAAAAAAGCCCGAAAATGGAGACTCAGAGCGTGGCTTTCCGTGAGATGATATGAGCTTGGAAACAGCGGAACCGTCCCTTCAAGCAGCTCCTCCTATAATGCCTCGTCACTGGAATTGACGGGTTCATCCCGAGAATCCCTTGGTTCGTCCCAAATCTGACACGCTCTTGTAACCTAAGTGTTACAAAACGGGTCAACAACCAACACACCCCGATACCAAACAACGCTGGAGCTTGGAAGACAACATCTTTATGCATCAAAAACTATCCATTCTACCGCGGGCTACACTCCTGCTCGCTTGTTGCTGTGCACTCTCCGAAGTCGCATGGTCTCAGCAAAGTCCACCCGATCGCGAGCGCGGCCCGAATTCAGACGGTCCACCTCCGTTTGGGCCGGGCGGTGGTGGACGGGGCCCCGGCGGTTTCGGTGGAATGATGGGGCAACAGACCAAAGTGTTGAAGCAATTCGACAACAATGGCGATGGTCGGCTCGATGCCTCGGAGAGGAAACCAGCGCGCGAATTTTTGCAGAAGGAAAGAGCGGCCGGTGGGGGCAGGCGCGGCTTCGGTCCTCGGGAAGGCCCAGGCGGGCCCGGCGGACGGGGCGGCACCAAACAGGAGGCTCCAAAACCGGGGGCGAAGCTGGGTCCAACGGATGTCAAATCATTCCCTGATGCACCGCTTTACGATACCAAAACGCTCAGGACTTTTTTCCTCGAATTCGAGTCTCAAGATTGGGAAAAAGAACTCGCTGACTTTCACAATACCGACGTTGAGGTTCCAGTGAAACTCACGGTGGACGGTAAGACCTACCTCGATGTGGGTGTTCATTACCGTGGCATGTCGTCTTACATGGCGGTGGGCGAAGGCAGTAAACGCTCGCTCAATCTTGCGCTCGATTTCGCTCACAAGGACCAAAACATCGGCGGCTATCGCACGCTGAACATGCTCAACGCCCACGAAGACCCGACCTATCTGCGCCCGCTCCTCTTCCTGGATATCGCTCGGGAGTATCTGCCAGCGGCCAAGGCAAATTTCGCTCGAGTGGTCATCAATGGTGAGAGCTGGGGCATCTACGACAACGTTCAACAGTTCAACAAGGATTTCGTCAAGGAATGGTTTGGCACCACCCAGGGCGCGCGCTGGAAAGTGCGCGGCAATCCTGGAGGCCAGGGACGGCTGACTTATCTCGGAGACGATCCCGCCGCCTACAAAGGCATCTACACGATTAAGACAAAGGACGATCCCAAGGTTTGGGCCTCGTTCATCAAACTGTGCAAAGTCCTCAACGAAACGCCTGCTGACAAACTTGAGCAGGCGCTCGATCCCTTGCTGGACATCGATGGAGCGCTCCGGTTTATTGCCCTCGACAACGCGCTCATCAACAACGACGGCTACTGGATTCGGACAAGCGATTACAGCATTTACCAGGATGTGAAAGGGCGCTTCCATGTCCTCCCCGGTGACGTGAATGAGACCTTCGTCAAGCCCGGCGGACCAGGCTTCGGCGGCGGTGGTCGAGGGGGTGGACCTGGAGGATTCGGACCGCCGATGATGCTCGCTCCGCAGATGATGTCTCAAGGAGATAAAGACGCGGATCAGAAACTCACGAAAGCGGAATTCAGTGCGTTGGCGGATGTTTGGTTCGACAAACTCGACGCTGACAAGGCTGGCAAATTAAATCAGGAACAGTTCACCGAGAAATTCGCCGACATTCTGCCCGCGCCAGAAGGTTTTGGCCCTCCGGGTGGAGGGCGCGGATTCGGCCCAGGACGGTTCGTCGGCCCCGGCTTCTTCGCCACTGTGGACACGGACAAGGACGGCTCACTCACTCGCTCTGAATTGAAGGGCGCATTCGAAAAATGGTCCTCTGATTGGGACTCCCAGAAGAGCGGATCGCTGAATGAAGAAATGTTGCGGACAGGACTCAGCGCAGCGCTTCCTCCGCCCAATTTTGGGGGGCCCGGCGGCCGTGGTGGGCAGGGTGGAGGCCGAGGGCCGAGGGGGCCTGGAGGGGCCACCATGCCTCAGGTGAAAGGTGTCGAGCTGGATCCTCTGGTGGCCGCTAATGATCCAAACAAACCGCTGATCTCGAAATTGCTCGCCGTGCCAGCTCTTCGGGCGCGCTACCTCGGATACGTTCGGGAAATCGCTGACAAATGGCTGGACTGGAAGAAGCTTGGCCCCGTCGCCGAGCGTTATCACGCGCTGATTGCCAATGATGTGAAGGCTGATACCCGCAAGCTGGATTCGACGGATGACTTCGAAAAAGGACTGACTCAAGACATCCAAGGAAGCGGCATGGGACCGTTCGGAGGCGGCAGCATGGGACTTAAACAGTTTGCCGACCAGAGGAGGGCGTATCTGCTCAACTATTCCGAGGTGAAAAAGTGACGTAGCAGATTCGGAAAAATGTGAGATACGAACTCCCAACTATTCTCACCGGCATTTTTCTTGATCCAACACTCTATGGGGAGGTATTCTGCGATGCGTGGCAGAAAATCAAATCCCGAGAGATAAAGCCCTCCAAACCTCAGCACTTATCTTGATTGGAAGTGCTCTGTTGCTGACAGGTTGTTCGCGCCACACTTCCACCAAAGTCTCGCTGTCGAGTGACCGGTCGCTCGTCCTGGCCCTCGCGGTTCTCGGCGAGAACGATGACGGAACCCCAAAGACACTCCCTGGGCGCGTGGGGATCCTCACCCGCCAGGACGGGAAATGGAGTCATCGCACTTTGGAGGACGCTGACAATAATGTTTTCCACAAGGCGATGGCCTATGGATCCGAGGGATTGCTGACCCTCGGCGGGACGAAGGCTGGGGTGAAGCTGTGGCGGCCCAATGGGACACGGGAACTGCTTTGGGAAGCCGATTTCGGCGGCCAATTCAGCCGCATGCGCGATGCGGAGGTGGGGAACATCTACGGGGATGGGAAAGCGGCCATCGCGATCGCGACGCATGACCATGGGATCGTGTCCGTGCTGCGTCGTGAGGCTTCAGGCCGTTTCAAAGTCGAGGAACTGGACCGGCAACCGAACACGGTGGTGCATGAGATCGAGTTGGGCGACATGGATGGCGACGGGGTGATGGAAATCTACGCCACTCCCACGGCACCGAACCAGGTGGATGGAACACCGCAGCCGGGCAAGGTGGTGCGCTATGTGCCGGCGCGCGGCCAGGGCCGGACCGTCGTCGCGGATCTCGGCGAGCGCCACGCCAAGGAGATCCTGCTCACCGACATGAATGGCGACGGACGCGACGAACTTTATATCTCGGTGGAAGCGGTCTCAGGCGGGCGGGTCGAAATCCGGCGTTACTTGGCCGCCACGGACCCGGGCCAGGGCGAACTGGTCGTCACGCTCGAAGATACGTTGTGCCGCTTTCTAACGGTGGGCGATGTGGATGGCGACGGGAAGAAGGAGATGATTGCGGCGGCGAACAAGAGCGGACTCTGGTTGCTCCGCCCCCACAACAACGGGCCTTGGGACAAAGAGTTGATCGACGCCGCGTCGAGCGGGTTCGAGCATGCCTCAATCCTGCTGGACCTCGACGAGGACAAGCGCGACGAGCTCTACGTGGCGAGTGATAACCAAAAAGAAGTGCGGCGCTACGACTGGACCCCAAAAGGCTGGCGTCACGAGGTGCTACTGAAGTACGAAGACAAACTGAGCCGATTAACCTGGAACATCATGGCGGTGCCGACCGGCCTTCTGCCCGCGCCAGGCGTGGCGATCACGGATACCGCTGCGGCGGCGACCTTCACCCGCCTTGATCCAGTGAAGCCCAAGGAAACGCCGTCGCCTGCCGTCGCCAAGAAAGCCGAGGAACCCGAGAAACCAAGCGAGCCCCGGGGTCTCCGCCTGAACACAGGCGAGGCGGAACCTGGATATGTCCTCTACGCCCCGCTCTTATCGGACACGACCTACATGATTGACGCCAAGGGCGTCGTCGTCCACACGTGGAAGAGCGATTACGCTCCGTCGGGGACGATTTACCTGTTGGACAACGGCAACCTGCTGCGCGGCGCGAGGGAACCGAAAATTGAGGTTTTCAAAGGCGGCGGACAGGGCGGTCGAATTCAGGAGTTTTCGTGGGACGGAAAGCTTCTATGGGACTGGAAATTCGCCACGACAAATCATCTGCTCCATCATGACATCGAACCGCTGCCAAATGGCAACATTCTGGCCATTGCATGGGAAGCCAAGAGTGCGAAGGAAGCCAACCGCGTGGGCAGGCGTCCGGACTTGACGCCTCAGGTCGGGCTCTGGCCTGACAAAATCGTCGAGATCGAGCCGCGTCGGCCCAATGATGCGCGCATCGTGTGGGAGTGGCACATGTGGGATCATCTCATCCAGAACCACGATGCGGAAAAGGCGGGTTACGGAGTGCCCTCCGAACATCCCGAGCTGATCGACATCAATGGCGATGGAGAACCCCCAAAGGTGGACCCTGCGGAACTAGCTCGACTCAAGGCTTTGGGTTACGTGCCCGCCGGAACGAAACAAGGCGACATTGGATCCGATCTGCTACACATCAACGCGATCAAGTACAACGCCGAACTCGATCAGATAGCCCTCAGCACCCCTCGCTTCAACGAAATCTGGATCATCGATCACGGCACCACCACCGAGCAGGCAGCCGGTCACTCTGGGGGACGTTGGAAGAAGGGTGGAGACCTCCTTTATCGCTGGGGCAATCCGCGAGCCTATTCGCGGGGAGGCAAGGAGCAACAAGCGCTCTTTGGCCAGCACGACATTCGTTGGATAGAAAAAGGCCTGCCCGGCGCGGGGCGTCTGATGGTTTTCAACAACAACGCGAAAGGGACGAATGGCCCTCATTCAGCCGTGTTGGAGTGGGTGCCGCCGACACACAGCGACGGCTCGTATGTCGTCCCGGTAACCGGCCCATTCGGCCCCACGGAACCGGTGTGGAAATACGAAGCGCCCGACAAAAAGTCGTTCCACAGCGGGTTCATATCAGGTGCCCGGCGTTTGGCTGGCGGCAACACACTCATCTGCTCTGGTGCCGACGGTCGCCTCTTTGAAGTCACGAAGGAAGGCAAGATTGTGTGGGAATACTGGGATCCCTACTCGGGACAGGTTCGGGCGGCGGACGGAGGGCAACCACAGCCCGTGGGCAAGAACACCTACGCGGTCTTCCGAGCCGCCAAGATCCCGCCGCAACACCCAGCGCTTGTCGGGCGCGATCTGCGCCCGATCGATCCTCAGCCCCGGCCCGCAGCCACGGCACCTGCCAGGGAGTGAAGCGCCAGTATGCGGATGAAGGCTCACGTCTTAAAGGGGTTCTAAGATCGCATGGGGTCAGAGATGACTATTGGCATACATCAGGAGTTTTTGCGGAATTTGGCGCGTGCCACGCAAGCTGCGGATCGCATGGGGTCAGAGATGACTATTAAGATCGCATGGGGTCAGAGATGACTATTGACATACATCAGGAGTTTTTGCGGAATTTGGCGCGTGCCACGCAAGCTGCGTTTGGAATATGAAGGAGGATTTCCTTGCCCCAAAGCTGCCAGACCCCCTATTCTCCTCCACCTTGCAAAAATCAATTCCTATTAGTTAGTAACTTGTTTAATAGGAGGCGTTATAAAAAACTCAACAAACTCTTTAAGCACAACCGGATTCACGCTCATTGAACTCCTGGTAGTGATTGCCATCATTGCCATTCTGGCGGGCATGTTGTTACCGGCCTTGAGCAAGTCCAAGGCGAAGGCGAAGCAGGTTCAATGCTTGAGCAATCTCAAACAGGTCGGGCTTTCTGTTTTGATCTATGCGGACGAACACAATAACCGCATCCAAATCTCCTCCCCGCTCGACAACAATTTCACTTGGGGCGGGCTGTTGTTTTCCAACCAATTTGCCGGGTCGCGGTCGGTGTTTCTTTGCCCTGCCTATCCGCCCCGTGAGTTTACTAATTGGTTTCGCACCTACGGCGTGTTGTCTGACCCGCCCAAAGCGGTGACGGCGGGCGAATTTGACCAGGAAGTCGTCGTTTCCGCGATTCAGAATCCTGTCGAATATGCTCATCTGGCAGACACGACCAGCCGGGGACGCATGGGCCTGGGAGCGGTCCAATTCCACAGTTTTCGTACCAACTCGACACAGGAAGTGCATGCGCGCCACAACCGCTCGGCGGACGGCTGGTTCTTCGACGGGCACGTCGAGGGCATGCAACGACCTCGGCTGGAAGCGATCGGGATCATTGCACTGTACGGGCCGGACACGATTCCCAGTTACGTTCAATGATTGCGAGGAGGCATCTCGTCCTGGCTTCCGTATTGGGGGTTGTCGCGGTGGCGGCTATAGCCTTTCTGTCGAACTCATCCAGCCCTAAAAGTGTGGCTTTGGCCGCAAGGCAACATGCCATGGAGCTGCTGGGGGCGCGAATTGCGAAACTGCGTCCAGAATGCAAAGTTCTCGTGCTTTCAAATCCGTTCACCAAGGACTCAAGTTATCTTAATGAGAAAAATCAATACGAGCGAGCCAGCCTTCGCGGCCTTCGCAAGGGGTTGGGCGGGCGCTCTTCAGTGATGGTTGTCTTTCCGGAGATTCGGCCGGAGTACTTTTCCAATCCCCAATCAGTCTTCATCCCGCCCGATTCCCGGACACCTCTGAGCTTCCTGATGCGGCCCGAGTCCGTGGATCAACTGGCCGAAGCGCATCCCGACTATCGCGTCATCGTGAGTTTGATCGGGTTGCCATCTGAAGTCGATAAGCTGAAAATTTGGAGTGAGAATGACCCCCGCGCCTTTGCGCTACTCCTGCCGGATTTGCGCCTTCTCGGTCCCCCCGCAAAGGCCGTCGAAGCGTTTCAGCGAGGCAAGCTCCTGGCCGCCGTGACGGAGGATTCCTTCCAGTCCGCCGATCCCCTGATTATCACTCGAGACAACGTCGTGGAGGTTCTTCAACGTCAACCGAAAGCCCTGGGTTATTGAATCCACACGGTATGATTTCTCATCCTCTTCCTTTATTGATCCTCGTCCTCTTCACAGCGGCTCTAGCCGCAGATGCGGCACTCGGCCAGTCGCTCTCCATCATCAGAAAGGGCGAGAGCGAGCTCTTGATCGAGGCCGCCGCACCTCCGGATACTCGGTACGTGTTGCAGGAGAGCGGAAATTGCCATCTGTGGCAGGACGTCAATGACGATGTGCGGGGTCAACTGTCGTACCGAGTTGAGGGTACCAAAGTCACGAAGCGCTTTTTTCGACTGACACCCTGGACACCGCCCGGCCCTCCCATCCGCCTCGCGCTGATCGGGGATTCGACGGTAGCGGGCGAGAACGGCTGGGGGTCAGGCTGGGGGAAAGGAATGCATGGCTACTTCAAGCCAACTGTCCAGATCGTCAACCTCGCTTGGCCCAATATGAGCACCGCTACCTTTCTCGCCTCGGAGCAGAAGCCGAAATTGGTCGCGATTAGACCAGACTTCGTGCTTGTGCAGTTTGGCTGGGTTGATTGGGGGGGCTGCAACGGGGATACAATATGCACCACCACGCTTCAAGATTTCGCAATCAATTTGAAGGCCATTATTCAGGCCATTCGCGGTTTCAATGGAACCCCCATCTTGGTCACACAGCCGGACCCAAGGGTGTTTGATGAACAGGGCCATGTGCGGCCTGCGTTGCAGGAACGCAGCGCCGTGATGAAGGAGGTGGCGGCCGAATTGCAGACCCCTCTCATCGACCTCAACCGGCTGAGCATGGACCTGGCCAACGGACTGGGCGAACGTGGGAGCGCCTTCATCGGATCGACTCCTGGTGATTGGATTCACTATTCACTGGAGGGCGCGCAGGTCATTTCTGGACTGGTTGTGAATGCTCTACCAGACAGTCTTGGACCCTATTTGGTAGGGATTTTAGATCCGCAGCCGAAACCTTGAGAAAAGACTGATGGCGCTCACGGAATGGCGCAAGAGGGGTCAGCCAATAGGATCGTTTTTTTGTCCGAGCGGAACGGAGTTCCGAAGTAATCAGTAATCAGTATTCAGGGGTGGTGTCCGGCAAAGTGGCGGCAACGGGTGCTGCCGTTGCATTGGTGTCTGGGAATGACTTTCTTAAGTTCCGCGAGTTCGGCTGCGGGCTGCCCAATGCGCACGCGACCGACATCCCTTGCGCTCCGGTGCGGGGTGTGGACAAAATTCTTCGGTTAGGCAGCCTTCTTTCTTGCTCCAATCCATCCCAAGGTCTATCGTGCAAAAATTCGAGACCAGGGTTCTATCAATATTTATAACCATGAAAGAAACAAACTCATTATCGGATTTAGAGGCGCAAGCATTGCTTCAAGCACTTATTGCAATAAAAAGAGGGGATTTTTCAGTCCGGCTTCCTCAGGAATGGACAGGATTAAGTGGAAAGTTTGCCGTTACCGTAAACGAGCTCATTGACCAGTTGAGCGCCTTCACCACCGAGGTGACGCGGGTGGCCCGGGAAGTGGGCACCGAGGGAAAACTCGGCGGTCAAGCGAAGGTCAAAGACGTCTCCGGCACCTGGAAGGATCTGACGGACTCGGTCAACAAGATGGCCGAAAACCTCACCGTGCAGATGCGCAACATCGCCGAGGTGACCACCGCCGTGGCCAAGGGCGATTTGAACAAGAAGATCACGGCGGAGGTAAGTGGCGAAGTCCTCGGGCTCAAGAACACGATCAACACCATGGTGGACCAGTTGACCGCCTTTGCTGACGCCCGTGATGTGGCCGCAAAGCAACAACTGGCAGACCGGGAAAAGGAGTTGATGAGATTGGGCGAATTGGAGCATTTCCAAAAGCTGACGGTGGGACGCGAGTTGAAGATGATCGAACTGAAACAGGAAATTGCGAGGCTTCGCAAAAAACTGGGCGAACCTGCCGCATGAACCTCGCCGCCGAAAATCCATCCCGCCCCGCCCGCCCGGAGCCTGCAGATGAAAGCCAATCGTTCCAGGAATTCGCCCGGGCGACGCTGAATATCCTCGATGATATTTCCGCCGAGAAGGAGTCGATGGCCCGGTCGCAGCGCGCCATCCTCAACATCCTGGATGATTTCAACGATGAAAAAAACAAAGTGCAACGAGGCAACGAGGCGTTGAAGCGGGAAATGGCCGAGCGGAAGGCGGTGGAGGAGCAAATCGTCCAACTCAACGCCGAGTTGCAGCAGCACGCCTCCAAGACCGAGGCGGCCAACAAAGAACTGGAAGCTTTTTCTTATTCCGTCTCGCACGATCTGCGCGCGCCGCTGCGGCACATTGACGGCTTCGTTTCGCTGCTTCAGAAAAACGCCCAGACCCAACTGGACGAGGCAGGCCGGCGGCACCTCGCCGTCATTGCCGCGGCCTCGCGCAAGATGGGCGCGCTGATTGACGACCTGCTGAGCTTCTCGCGCATGAGCTGCATGGAACTGCGCCAAGGCCCGGTGGCCACCGAGACGATGGTGCGCGAAATCATCGGCGACTTGAAGGACGCGGCGGGCGAGCGCGCCGTGGAGTGGGAGACTGCCCCGCTGCCCGAAGTCCAGGCGGACGCGACCCTGCTGCGGCAGGTGTGGGTGAACCTGCTGGCCAACGCGGTGAAATACTCGCGCGACCGGCAGCCCGCGCGCATCGCGGTGGGCACGCAGCCGGGCGCGAACGGCGAAGTCGTTTTTTTTGTGCGTGACAACGGGGCGGGATTTGATATGCAGTATGCCCACAAGCTTTTTGGTGTCTTCCAGCGGCTGCACAGCGACCAGGAGTTCGAGGGCACTGGCATCGGTCTGGCGAACGTGCGCCGCATCATCGCCCGCCATGGCGGCCACACCTGGGCCGAAGGCAAGGTGGGCGAAGGCGCGACGTTTTACTTCACGTTGGAGCGGGAAGCAGGAGGGAAGAGTTGAAAGTCGAGCGTGACAAATGTTCCCATCACCCGAGCCGCCAAATCATGAAAATCATTCCGGCACTTTTTGAACAGCACGAGATCCGCCGCGTTTACGACGAGAAGACCGCGGCATGGTTCTTCTCCGTCGTCGACATTGTTCAAGTCCTCACCCAACAGCCCGATTACAAGGCGGCTCAGAACTACTGGAAAGTTTTGAAACACCGTTTGAACAAGGAAGGATCTGAGTTCGTTACAAATTGTAACCAACTGAAATTAGAAGCTGCCGACGGCAAAAGCTACCTCACCGATGTCGCCAATGCCGAGACCGTGCTGCGTCTAGTCCAGAGCGCCCCCAGCCCAAAGGCCGAGCCGATCAAGCTCTGGCTGGCCAAGGTCGGCTACGAACGGATGCAGGAAATGGCCGACCCCGCCCTTTCCCTCGACCGCGCTCGCGCCAACTGGCAGCAGCACGGCCGCAGCGACAAGTGGATTCAGCAGCGCATGACCGGGCAGGAGACCCGCAACAAGCTCACCGACTATTGGGCTACGCACGAAATCAGGAAAGAGGACGAATACGCCATCCTCACCAATCTCATTCACCAGGGGTGGAGTGGCGTCAGTGTAAAGACCCACCAAAAAATCAAGGGACTGAAAACCCAGAATCTCCGCGACCACATGAGCGAAGCCGAACTCATCTTCACGGCTCTCGCCCCGTTAGATAACCGACTCAACTAATGTTTTACGTTTACGTCTTGCAGAGCTTGAAGGATCGTGGGTTCTGCGCCGGATATTCGGATGACTTGAAGCGACGGTTTGCTGAACACGGCAACGGCGGCGTCATTTCAACCAGGAATCGGCTACCTTTGAAGCTGGTCTATTACGAGGCATCGTGTAATCA
The DNA here is from genome assembly GCA_945865375.1 of Akkermansia muciniphila. GTDB lineage: Bacteria > Verrucomicrobiota > Verrucomicrobiia > Limisphaerales > F1-80-MAGS106 > F1-80-MAGS106. The sequence continues at coordinate 53,136 of CAMBEJ010000014.1, forward strand.
ACAAGACGCGCTCCATCGGGAGAAATATCTCAAGACGGCTTGGGGCAAGCGTTATATCAAAACTCGATTGCGAAACTATCTAATGGGGCGAGCCGAGCTTTCGACCAGGCAGATCGCCGAAACCACTTCCCTGACTGGCATGGTCGAAAACCAGGTCGCCGCCAAGACCGGCGGCCGGATCGCCCAGCGGGCCCGGCGGGAACTCGAGGCGAAGACCGGGCAAAATGTCGTGACCGGAGATAATTTTCTTCCGCTGCCCACCACCCCAAAAACCATCGTGCCGGCTCACGCATAACTCTTAACTCCCATGCCTCACATCAAACGCATCCTGCTCGTGGATGACAACCTCAACGACCTTGAACTCACGCTCAACACGCTCAAAGAAAACCACCTGACCAATGAAGTGGTCGTCGTCCACGACGGCGCCGAGGCGCTCGATTTTCTGTATCGGCGCGGCGCCTTTGCCGGGCGGGCCGACGGCCAGCCGGCCGTGGTCCTGCTCGACATCAAGATGCCCAAGGTGGACGGCTTGGAAGTCCTGCGCCAGATCAAATCAGACCCGGATTTGAAAACCATTCCCGTCGTCCTGCTCACGTCCTCGCGGGAGGAGCAGGACTTGGTTCGCGGTTACGAATTCGGCGTGAACGGGTATGTGGTGAAGCCGGTGGACTTCGGGCAGTTCGCGGAGACAATCAAGCGACTGAGCCTGTTTTGGGCCTTGCTCAACGAGGTGCCGCCGCTAAGAATTAAGAATTAAGAATTAATAAAAACAGCGGCAACTCCCCAACCCAAGCCTGTGCCGGACATCGCGGAACGCACGGTTGCCTACTTGCTTCGACTCATCGCACTCTATCGTGCGTTGGAGTCGGAAGGTGCCGGGCGAATTCTGGGCCGACAATTGTTGCGCCCAGGAACGTCCATCGGTGCGAATGTTCACGAGGCCCAAGGCGGGCAGAGCCGGCCTGATCTCATCGCTAAAATGTCCATCGCCTACAAAGAAGCGGGCGAGTCCGCCTACTGGCTCCGGTTGATTACCGAAGCCAAATTGATTACGCGCGCCGCTCTGCGAGAATTGGTGGACGAAACCGAACAGCTCACGAAGATTCTTTCCTCCATCCTTCTCAGTTCCAAATACGGAAAGAAAGAATCAAGAGTGAACGGTCCGTCAACTCTTAACTCTTAACTCTTGACTCTTAACCATGTCCATCCGCATTATGCATCTGGAAGACAGCGCGCTCGATGCCGAGATCATCCAGGACAAACTGGAGGCCAGCGGTCTGGCCTGCGACATCGTCCGCTTGGACGGCAAGGCACAGTTTATCAACGCGCTGGCGGGGGAGGCGTTCGACGTGGTCCTGTGCGACGACAACCTCCCGGACTACGACGGCCTCTCCGCCTTGAAGCTGGTCCGGGAAACGCATCCCGAAACGCCGGTGATTATAATTTCCGGCACGCTGGGCGAGGAAAAGGCGGTGCACTGCCTGCAACTGGGCGCCACGGATTACGTGCTCAAACACCGGCTCGAACGGCTGCCCTCGGCGGTGAAACGCGCCCTGCAGGAGGCGGAGGAACAGCGCAAGCACCACCAGGTCGCGATGAAGTTGCGCGAGAGCGACGAGCGCTTCCGGCAGATTACAGAAAATGTTGCCGACCTCATCGCCCTCCTGGATCTCGAGGGACGGCGCGTCTATAACAATCCCGCCTTTCAACGCCATTTGCTGGGCGATCCGTCTTTGCAGATCGGCTCCGATTCATTCCAGGAAGTCCACCCCGATGACCGGGAACGCATCCACCGGATTTTCACCGAGACCGTCCGCACCGGCGTCGGCCAGTGCGCGGAGTACCGCTTTGTCGGCCACGACGGAACGGTGCGCTACATCGAGTCGCGGGGCAGCGTGGTTCGCAATGCTTCCGGACGCATCACCAACGTGCTGGTCGTCGGACGTGATGTCACCGAGCGCAAGCGCACCGAGGAGGCGTTGCGCAAGAGCCACGAGGACTACCGCCGTGTCATCGAAGACATCTTCAAGTTCGTGCCCGAAGCGCTGCTGGTGTTCGCCCGCAATCTGAATTTATACAAAGACAACAAGGCCTTTGAGGACCTGGTGCGAACCTACGCTCCCAAGCTCCTTTACACCGAGCCGGAATTGAGGGAACTGCTGTTGCAGGAAATCCGGGCCAAAGTGCTCAATGGCGGCGCTGGCGAGATCCGGATTCCGCCGAAAAACCGAGATGGACAAGGGGCTCGTGCGCCGGATCATTCTGGCGAAAGTGCTGAGCCTGCCGCTCCCCCAATACCTGGCTTTTCTTGAGGACATGACACAGGAACGCCAAACCATTAGTCCGGCCAACGACCTGGCCCAAAAGAATTGGCTGTCAGGCCTGGATGGTGATCTGCGGCTGTTGAGTATGCAACCGTTCCTGGCGGTCTACCCTCTGGCTTACCTGGACGCCAGCCGCTTGTCCCGCTTGGTGGCCCGATTGTGGGTGCTGACGCCGCGCCAGGAACTCATCTGCCTCAAACGCCTGTTTCCCTCCCGCAAAAGGGTGGTCGCCCTCCGCATCAAGGAACTGGTTGACCAGAGCCTGCGCTGCTTGAAAGACGGCGAAGTTCAATCGGCTCTGGCCCGGCAGGGCATGCACATGTCGGTGCGGACCCTTTGCAATTGCCGCAAGCTGCTGAACATTCCCAACCATAAAGAGCGGATGAACGGTTACCACGGCAGGGATGTAGCCTTCGGAGAATCGCGGCGACTGCCCGAAAAGAAATTTAACCGCTTTCCGGCCGAACTTGGCGTGTATGAGTTGAGCTTGCCGTGGAAGCTCGACTACCCCAAAGGGCCCAGCGAAGTCCTCTACCTCGGCTGCACGCGCGACTTGCGCAAGCGCATTTCCAGTTACTCGGGCAATGGACTGAAAAATCGCCGACTCAAGGAATTTCTGCGCCAGGGCCAGGTGTTGGTGCGGTTCTGCCGTGCGCAACATTACCAGGCGTTGGAAAGAAAGCTTCTCTCCAACTTCCGCAGTCACCACGGCGCGCTCCCTGGAGCCAACAGTGTGGGAGTCTAAAAATGAATAAGAACAGCCAGACCGATATCCAAGACCTGATTCTCGAATACAACACGTCGAGAATAGTTTTTCAAGAAGAAGAAGCCCGGATCGTAGTCTCTTTGAATGACATCACGGATCGCAAAGAGGCGGAGAAAGCGCTGCGCGGGAGCGAGGAACAATACCGGACACTGGTCGAACTTTCGCCGGACGCGATTTTCATCGATTGCGAAGGCAAGTTGGTTCTGGCCAACCGGTCCGCGGTCATGCTCTTCGGCGCGGCCGACGCAAACGAGTTGCTGGGCCACAATGTCCTTGATCTGGTTCATCCGGATTCACGGACGTTGATGGAAGAGAGAATGCGCAAGCTCCAGGAAACCAACGCCACCCTGCCCATCGTGGAAAATAAATTACTGCGCCTGGATAAATCGTCTTTCGATGTGGAAGGCAGCGCGACGCCGTTTGTGTTCCAAGGCAAGCGATCGGCCTTGGTGATCGTCCGCGACATTACGGAAAAGAAAGCGCTCAACGAAAAGCTGCTCCGCAACCAGCGGCTGGAAAGCATCGGCACGCTGGCCGGCGGCATCGCGCATGACCTGAACAACGTGCTGGCGCCGATCCTCATGTCGATTGAAATCTTGCGCATGAAATATCCTGAAACGAAGGCCGAACGCATTCTCGAGACGATTGAAACCAGCGCGCTACGCGGGGCGGACATGGTGAGGCAAGTGCTGGCCTTCGCGCGCGGCGTGCAAGGGGAACACGTGACGCTGCAAATCAGCCATTTGATCAAAGAAATCGCGAACATCTTGCAACAGATCTTTTCCAAATCGATCCAATTCCGCACGTCCATTCCACAGGAGCTGTGGGCGATGACCGGCGACGCCACGCAACTGCATCAAGTGCTCATGAACTTGTGCGTCAACGCGCGCGATGCCATGCCCGGCGGCGGCACGCTCACGCTGAGCGCACAGAACTTTTTGATCGATGAGAATTTCGCGGGCATGAATCCCGAGGCCAAAGCGGGGCCGTACCTGATCGTGACGGTGACTGACACGGGCACGGGCATTGCGCCGGAGGTTCAAGACCGGATGTTCGAACCATTCTTTACCACGAAGCCGCTGGAGAGAGGAACGGGCCTGGGGCTCGCGACCGTGCGAGGCATCGTCAAAAGCCATGGAGGGTTTATCACCGTGTACAGCGAAGTCGGCAACGGAACCGAGTTCATGGTGTACTTGCCGGCCCAGAAGTCCGACGCCACGAAGCGGGTCGAAGCCCGGCGACAAGCCTTGCCTATGGGGAAAGGCGAATTGATTTTGGTGGTGGATGACGAGGCGACCATTCTCAACATGGCCAAGCAAACATTGGAGATGTTCGGCTATCAGGTGTTGACCGCCGGCGACGGCGCGGAGGCCACCGCCGTTTGCGCCCAAAACCAAGGAAAGATCAAGCTCATGCTCACGGACATGATGATGCCGATCATGGATGGAGCCGCGACGGTTCACGCCGTGCGGAGGATCGACCCGAAGATTAAGATCATTGGGAACAGCGGGCTCGGTTCGGATCCCAAAGTCACGGACCGGGAGAAACTGCAGGTCGATGCGTTTTTCCGCAAGCCCTACACCGCCGAGAAGCTCCTCAAAACGGTCCACCGGGTTCTCAGCGGTGAAGAAGCTCCCGGATCGCCGTAGCCGCGAGACAACCGCTGTTTAGCGGTCTCGACCTTGTCGGACAAGGGGTCAGTTCCTAACTTCTTGAACTTTCCCACTTGACGAAGCGGTTTGCCATCGTAGCCTCCCAGCATGGCCCACAAGCTCCGCATCGAATACAGGTGGCATTTATCACGTCATGAGCCACGGGGATCGACGTGTCGGACAAGGGGTCAGTTCCTAACTTCTTGAACTTTCCCACTTGACGAAGCGGTTTGCCATCGTAGCCTCCCAGAATGGCCCGCAAGCTCCGCATCGAATACTCAGGTGCCATTTATCACGTCATGAGCCGAGGGGATCGACGTGAACCCATCTTCAAGGACGACTTCGACCGCCGCCGTTTCCTCGAAACCCTTGAGGAGGTCTGCGCCAAGACCGGTTGACGGGTTCATGCTTATTGTCTCTTGGGCAACCATTT
>CAMBEJ010000015.1 GCA_945865375.1 Akkermansia muciniphila
AACGTGGACGAGGTGGCGCCCTTGGTGAGCGGTCCCAGCGGGACGGCAGGGGCAGCGACCAGCGCCAAGAGTGTGGTCGAGAACACGACCTCGGTGCATACATTTAGCGCGAGCGAGACAGTGAGCTGGAGCCTAGCTGGCGGAGAGGACCAAGCCAAGTTCACGATCAACTCGACCAGCGGAGCGCTGGTGTTTGTGAGCGCGCCCGACTTTGAGACGCCCACAGACGGGGCGACCTCTGGGAGCAATACGTATACTGTGCAGGTTCGTGCGACGGATGGGAGCGGGAACAGCTCGACGCAGACGTTGACGATCACGGTGACGGATGTGAATGAGGTCTTGCTGGTGGTGACTGGGCCGGGAACAACTGATCTGAGTGTGAGCCCCGGGGCAACGAACTGGACCTACGGCACAGCCCTCAGCCTGACTCGTCTCGGACTGAGTCATAATCTGCCTGGGAGTTATGTTATTGGTCCAGCGGGCGGAACAATCCTGCCTGCGGGCACAACGAATGTGACAGTTGTGTTCACCGCCACGGATACGAGTTATGTCGTCGTATCAAATGTTGTCGCTGTGACTGTCACCAAAGTTGCATTGACGGTCAGGGCCGACGATAAATCCAAAGTTTACGGCGCTGCAAATCCATCGTTCACTTCCACGATCACGGGGTTTGTCAACGGAGAGAACCTCGGAACCAGCGGAGTTAGTGGCAATCCGGGACTCAGCACGGCCGCTACCAGTGTGTCAGAAATTGGAAACTATCAGATCGGTGCTACCACAGGGTTCCTCTCAGCCAACAATTACAGTTTCATCTTCGCGAGTGGAACGTTGGTCGTTTCCCGTGCGCCTCTCACTGTGAGGGCCTCAAACAAGACCAAGGTGTATGGTCAAACCCTGAGCCTCGACGGGGCCTCGGATTTCAGCTTGAGCGGCCTGCTTAACAGCGACGCGGTCAGCAGGGTTACGCTGGCCAGCACCGGCACGAGCGCCACGGCCACGGTCGCGAGCTCTCCTTACCTCATCACCGCGAGCGCTGCGACCGGGACAGGTCTGGCCAATTACAGCATCTCGTATGTCAACGGAAGCCTGACGATTACCCGGGCCAGCCTGACCATCACGGCAGCCAGCAAAACGAAGATATACGGCGAATCATTAACTCTGAACAACAGCTCAGATTTTAGCACCAGCGGACTGCAACGTGGAGACACGGTGGACGCGGTGGTTCTAAGCAGCATCGGAACTCCAGCAACGGCGAGCGTGGGAGGGTCGCCCTACTCCGTCGCGCTGCGTGGAGCATCTGGGGTCGGCTTGGTAAATTACGCCATCACTTATGTGGCAAGCACCCTCGTGGTCAACCCGGCCGCATTGAAGATCACAGCGGTCAACAAGACGAAGATCTACGCTGAGTCCATGATCTTGGATGGAGCCTTGGATTTCATAGCGGCCGGACTTTTGAACGGGGATTCAGTCGGTGTGGTTTCCCTGACTAGCGGAGGACTTAACGCCACCGCCTCTGTCTCTGGATCCCCGTACGCCATTGCCCCTAGCGCCGCTGTTGGGAAGGGCTTGGGCAATTACACAATTTCCTACGTGAACGGAGCATTGGTCATCAACCGTGCCGGCTTGTTGGTCACAGCGGACGTCAAAGCGCGGGTGTTCAACACGGGCAATCCGACTTTAACATACACGGTGACAGGCTTCGTTAACGGGGAGACCACCACAGTGTTGACTGGCATCCCGGCCTTGAACACTCCCGCAGACAAATCAAGCCCGATCGGTTCTTATCCGATCAGCATCTCGGCCAATACTCTTTCCTCGACCAACTACAGCTTCACGTTTGCGAACGGCAGGCTGGAGGTCACCACGGCCTCCGTGGTTGTGACTGCCCCCGGAACCTCCGATCTGGCCAACAGTCCGGGTGCAACTAGCCTAGTTTATGGCACCGCCATCACACCGATCCAGCTTGGTCTTGGAAGCAATCAGGCAGGAACGTTCACACTGACACCCGCGAGCGGTACCGTGATGCCGACTGGGCTGACCAATGTGACCGTCGGTTTCATTCCTACCAACACGAGCTACATGGGCGTGACCAACCTCGTGGTGGTCAGCGTCACCAAGGCGCCGCTCACGGTCACCGTCGATAGCACATCGACGGTTTATGGCACCGCCGCAGGAGCCTTGAGCTACCGCTTGAGCGGGTTTGTGAACGGAGAATCCCTTGGCAGCAGCGGAGTTACGGGCTCCCCCAGCCTGAGCACCGGTGGCACCGCCACAAGGGGTGTGGGCAACTACCCGATTACTGCGGCCACGGGAACCCTGGCGGCGGCCAACTACAGTTTTGAGTTCATCAGCGGGTTATTAACTATAGTGAATCCCTCGTTGCCGATTGCTAGAAATGACCTCGTGAACGCGCGTGAGGCGAGCGGCCAAAAGAACGAAATCCCAGGGGCTGCCGGGACTGGAAACGTTCTTGTCAACGACAGCGGTTCGAGCATTCTCGTGATCGGGATGAAGAGTGGCGGAGGTGGGAATCCTTCCCCGGGCCAGCCGTTGCGCGGCCTTTATGGAACGGTCACTTTAGGAGCGACCGGTGAGTATGCCTACCTTCCGGACGATGAGATCGAGTTGGTGGATAGCCTCAATGCCGGTGGCGTTCTCACGGATACCTTTAGTTACACGATCAGCGATAACGCTGGACAATTGGCCCTTGGCATTTTGAGCATCACCATCCATGGGGCGAACGACGCGCCGACCTCTGCGCGCGTCAGCCCTCAAAGGGGTTTCGTGGGCGCGGCGCTCCAGCCCATCATCATTCCAGCCTTTGGGGACGTGGACGACACGGTGCTCACCTACGCCGCAATGAAAGCCGACGGAGGCGCTTTGCCGAGTTGGCTTACGTTTGACGGAACGACTCGCACCTTCAAAGGCACGCCACCTGTAGGCAGCGTCGGCGTTCTCCAACTCAAAGTCACAGGTTCGGATGGAGAATTGACCGCGGGAGCCTTCTTCAGTTTGACGGTTGAACCATCCGAATTGCCTGTTGTCAAAAGCGATGTGGGAACCGCCAAAGAAGCCGGTGGAACCAACAATGGCACAAAAGGGTTTAGCGCCAACGGGAATCTTCTCGGAAACGATACAGGTATGGGGTTATCGGTGACGAGCATGGCTAACTCCAACGGTGCGGCAGGAAAAGCGCAACGTCCTCTGCGCGGGCTTTATGGCGCTCTCCTGTTCGAAGTGGATGGAAGTTACACCTACGTGGTGGATGAAGCGCATGGCTGGGTTCAGGCTTTGAACAGTGCGGATAGACTGATCGAGACCTTCTCCTATTCCGTAGCTAGCCAGGCGGGGCAAGTCGCCGAGGGCCTCCTCACGCTGACGATCATCGGGGCGAATGACGCCCCTATCTCGAGCGCTCCCTTGACTCTTTCAGGAAAGGTCGGCGTGGCGATCCCGACGGTCACGATGGCGGGGTTTGTGGACCTTGATAACTCCAAGTTGATCTACAGCGCAAGCATGGCGGATGGGACGTCTCTGCCGTCATGGCTTTCCTTCGACATCAAAACCCTCAGCTTCAGGGGCGTTCCGCCGGCGCAGAGCGTTGGCGCGTCGATTATTTTGGTGACTGGGTCAGACGGAAGCTTGGCTGCCAGCACGACAGTGGCCCTCATCATCAACATTGCGGGGCCTCCCAAGCCACAGGACGACGGGGCCATCGCTCAAGAGGCGGGAGGCGTTCATAATGGTAGTCCAGGGTTCGAGGCGGCAGGAAATGTTCTGGCCAATGATGTGGGCTACGGATTAGTGATCACTTCATTGAAAAATGCGGAGAGTGTTTCCGTTGCACCGGGCTCGCTGCTGGCTGGTGCTTTCGGCAATCTCACTGTGCGAGGTGATGGGCGATTTGTTTACGTTTTGAACAACTTGAACGAAGCTGTGGAAAGCTTGAAACGCGACGAGACATTGGTGGAGTCTTTCGTTTATAGCGTCAGAGATGTGGATGGCCAGAACGCGACGGCTACTTTGAACATCGTGATCCAGGGGGCGAATGATTCGCCTGTGGGGACCTTCATTAACAGCGTGTCTGCTGTCGTGGAAGAGCTCATCTCCGACGTCGTCATCCGTGGCTTCTTGGATGTGGATCATGACTTTCTTGTGTATAGCGCGATGTTGGCGGACGGCAGTCCCTTACCTTCCTGGTTAAATTTTGATGCGAGAGAGCAGAAATTCTCGGGCACTCCGCCCGTTGGGAGCCAAGGCCAGTTGACGATCCAGGTAACCGCTTCGGATGGATCGTTGAGCGGCTCCAGCGTTTTTGCATTGTCGATCAACTTGCAGGATGGTCCGCGAGGCTCGAACATCACTGCTTTCGCGAGAGAGTCGGAAGGAGTCAATAATGGGACGCTTGGTTTTCAAGCCACCGGAAACGTGCTCCTGAACAACACCGGGACCAAGCTAGTGGTCAGCGGAATTTCCACGGTAGGAGGGGTCGCAGGAGTGATTGGCAAAGATTCGACCGCGATGTATGGGTCGCTGACCCTCAACGGAGATGGCACATTCCGTTACGTTGTGAATGAAGCGAACGGGGTGGTTGAAACTCTTAACGACGGGCAGGATGTCTCGGAATCGTTTATTTACAGGATCATGGATCGAGTCGGTCAAGTTGCCAGCGCGATCCTGACGATCACAATTCAAGGCGGCAACGACTCGCCCTCCGCCAAAGATGACCTGTTTGTGGTCAGCGAGAATACGGATCTGGAAGGAGTTTCTGTTGCTTCGAATGACACTGACCCTGACAGCGCGAAGCTGGTCTTCCATCTGCTCGATGCTCCGGACCACGGCTCTTTGCGCCTGGAGCCAGACGGTGCCATTTCGTATCGGCCTAAGGCTGATTACTATGGGAGCGTCAGCTTCACCTATGAGGCGGCCGACGATCACGGCTTAACGTCGGTCGGCAGCGTTCAAATTATTGTCGCGGCCAAACCTGTGAACCACCTGCCCAATCCGCCGGTCCAATACGTTTACCAGGAAAGCCTCCTCGTCTTCTCGAAGACGCATGACACCGGGCATCGCATCTGGGTGAACGATGCGGACAGCTCCTCGCTGACAGTGCGTCTCACCGTTCTGGAGGGCGATCTTTACGTCGTCAACACGAACAAAGTTCGTTTCTTGAACAACGTCACAGGAGGCACCAACGCGATCAGCATGAGTGGATCGATCGAGGATCTGAATGAAGCACTGGATGATCTTGTCTACTCGCCTAAGACGAAATTCTTTGGCGAAGACCGGCTTCAGATTACAACCGTCGATGAGGGAGGTAGGTTCGATTCAGACAACAACGCCGTTCGGATCATCGTGGAAATCCCAACCCTCGGCGGAAATCCCACATTCACGTTGGATTATTTTAACAACACTTCCGACGGCACAATTACCAATCTCTTGGTGATGGATTACGACAAATCCCTTATTGCCAGCGTGAGCTTCGATCTGAGGACTGGGTTATTCCAGATTGTCCCGATCCCGCGCCAGGACGGTACGGTCCATCGAACTTCCGTGAGGGTGTTGGTGACATTTCAGAATGGAGTTTCCGTGGAATTTGCTGGGCCGATCATCATCTACCAACCGAATCTCACCGCTGTGGAGGACGGTTATTACGGGAGCACCTACGGCACAAATGGTGTCGCATCGGGCAGCCCGGTGTTCAATCCTCAAACAGGGTTGTACGAACAAAAGGTGCGGGTCGTCAACCAGACGCCATTCACCTTCAAAGGCTTCCGGATTTATACATCATCCTTGCCTCCCCATATTCAGTTGCGCAACAGGACAGGTCTGAACGAAATCGGCCCCTATATCGATTTTTCCGAATCGACCGTTGAGTCTGGTCAGGAGCAGTCAGTCACTCTGGAATACTTCAACCGGACCTATCAGCCATTCACGCCGGAGTTGAGTCTGCGCCTTCTTGAGGATTCTAACGGCCCGGTTTCAGGGAAAACAGGGAAGATTATACGTTCCGAAATCTTCTTAGGCTACACCCCGGATGGGCGACGGAAGGGTTACATTCAGATCCAAACGGTCGTTGGGCTTCATTACCAGGTTCAGTACAGCGACAATCCGAACGGGCTGTTGGCCAGCGGAAATATCACCTGGACCTCGTCACCGGTAACAGTTGCCGGAACAGGCTTGCTGGTGAACTGGCAGGACGACGGTCCTCCTAGCACAAGATCATCTCCCACGGAACTCGCCTTAGGGAGCGTGAGAGTCTATCGCATCATCGAATACACTCCCTAACACAATCATGAACCGTTTCATTGTTTCAGCGGTTGCGATCTCCTTGGGGGCGGGCGTAGCCGGCGCGTCTGCCGAGCCGGAGACACCCCCTGTCGCACATCGCGGAACCACCGCTTCAGCGTCGAAGTATCGTCTCAGCGATCTGACCCGCACTGGCTCAGAGAAGCCGCGGCACAAGTTTGGAGTCGCCATCCCGATTTGGTTCGGCGCTCAGGCAACCATGCGCTCTTCAGGGGGCATGAATGTCGGCACAATCACCGGCAATCCAGCGACAGACGCGCGCCAGGACCGATTTTATGCGGACGGATTCAACCGTGTGAATTCTGTCGGCAATCCCAATGTAGGGTTGACGGGCCCGGTCGATTCCTTCCCTCGAACGACTTACTTCAGCTTCGCTCATAACAGCCAGTTTTCACCTACCGCCGGGCCCACGGTTCTCAATCCTGGGAGGTTGAGTTTACACGCCTTCGATTCTCTAAAGGGTGGTTACGGAAATTTTGGAGGCAATGAGATCCGGCCATCGGTTGAGTTGTTCTACCGTTACACGCTGCTCCCCAGAGAACGATGGTCCCTGGACCTCGAAGTGGGCCTTTCCTGGATGAGCATGGGTTGGAAGGAAAAGGGAGTGGTTTCCGCTGAAGCTCAGTGGGTCAAGGATGTGTTCGATACCGGCACAGTCGATCCTCGTGTGAACGTGGGTTTGGGAGGACGTCTTCCCTACGTTGGGCCCTTCGATCCACAAGGAGGGGAGCCTTGGATTGGGAGCACCCCTTCGCGCCGAGTTTACACGGGAAATGCCCTTGTCTCTGGTCAGCGTGAATTGAATTTGGACGCTTATCTTTTCCGGTTTGGACCCGCTTTGAGCTGGCAGGTCGTTCCGCAGCTCGATCTGGGCCTGCAAGTCGGAGCGATACTGGGCTGGGCGAGCAGTTCTGTGTCTTACGCTGACCAGATAGCGTTTCAGGATCCGACAATCCCGACGGTCGCTCAGTCAGGAAGCGTCAGCGATGATAAATGGGTCCTTGGGCTCCATTCCGCTGTGAGGGCGACCTATCATTTCAATCGAAGGTGGGATTTCTTTGCTGAAGGCCGCCACATGCTTTTGGATACGATTCACATCCAGGACCCGCAGCGTTCGGCGGAAGTGGACCTGTCCAGCGGATTCGGCGCGGCGTTCGGTATAGGTTTCAAGTTTTGATCGGCTCCGCAAGCTGAAGCTCCTGGTTGGCGTCTTTAGGATCACAGTACTCGCCGGGATGGCTCGGAATTGAGCCTGCTATTTTTCGGCAGAGTTATGAGATTGTGTTCGCCGGGGTCTTGTTTAGAGTCCGCGCTACCATGATTGAATCCCGCCCAGCGCTGCTCGCATCTTTTGGTGCCCTATTGCTGCTTGTTTCATCCTCGCTAGGGCAGGAGACGCCGACCGTTTTCAAGGGTGGCAATCTCATCACTCCTACTGGCGACATCCTCGAGCGAGGGGTCCTTGTGGTGCATCGAGGCAGGATCGTCGCCATCGGGCCGCCAGGCACCGCAATCCCAGCGGGCGCGACAACCCGTGATGTCGCCGGCAAAGTCATCATGGCCGGACTTGTCGACACGCACAGCCATATTGGAAGCCCAGCAGGAGGCGATCAATCGGCCCCGATACAACCGGATACAAGGGTCCTTGATGCGATCGATGTGCGTGATGCCGGTATCCAAAAAGCCCAAGCGGGCGGCATCACCACCGCCAATATCATGCCGGGCTCAGGCCATCTTATCAGCGGCCAGACATTGTATCTGAAGCTGCGTGACGGGAACACCATCGATGACCTTCTGATCACCAACAAGACAGGGAGAGTCGCCGGGGGGCTCAAGATGGCCAATGGCACAAATTCCCGGCGCGACCCGCCGTTTCCTGGAACGCGCGCAAAATCCGCGTCCTTGGTCCGGGAGAAGTTTGTCGCCGCACAGGATTACCGCGATAAAATAGCCCGCGCCAAAGGCGATGCCGAAAAGGTTCCTGCACGTGATCTTGCCCTCGAAATCTTGGTTGAAGTCCTGGACGGGCAGCGTGTTGTTCATCACCATACCCACCGGCACGACGATATTCTGACGGTCCTGCGACTTCAACGGGAGTTCGGCTTTCGCGTCGTGCTGCACCACGTCAGCGAAGCCTGGAAGGTTGCCGCTGAAATCGCCGCCGCTAAAGTGCCCTCGTCCGTCATCATCCTGGATAGTCCTGGCGGCAAGCTCGAAGCTCGCGATCTCGATTGGAAAAATGGCATGGCGCTCGAGAATGCGGGGGCGACCGTGGGTTTCCATACCGACGATCCTGTCACAGATTCGAGGCTCTTTCTGCGCTCCGCATCCTTCGCCGTTCGCGCGGGCATGTCCCGAGCCGGCGCGTTGCGCGCTCTCACCCTTGCGGGCGCTGAGATGCTGGATTTGCAGGATCGAATCGGTTCGCTCGAAACCGGTAAGGACGCTGACTTCATCGTGCTCTCGGGCGATCCATTCAGTGTTTACACTCAAGTCCTCGAAACCTGGGTGGACGGCTTGAAAGTCTTCGACCGCGAGAATCCAAAGGACAGACTTTGGTCAACCGGGGGACATGGCGCGGGCAACTCCCGGGCTGCGCATCTGTGCTGCTATGGAACCTGGGAGGAGGCGCGATGAAACACGTCAACCTGATTATCGTTGCGCTCGCTTTCGTGTTTGCTCCGAGGTCGCTTGCGGAGGAACTCGCGATCCAGGGCGAAGTCGTCCACACCATGGCGGGCGACGCTTTACACGATGGCCTTGTCTTGATCAAGGACGGGAAGATCGCTTATGTGGGCAAGGCTGGCTCCTTGCAGATCCCTCCGGGTGCCCGCATTCTAAAGGCCAAGGTCATCACCCCTGGACTCATCGACGCCCATACCGTCATAGGGATTGCCGGCATCCTGAACCAGCCGCATGACCAGGAGCAGTTGGAGAAGTCGGCGCCGATGCAACCGGAGCTGCGCGCGATCGACGCTTACAACGCCCTCGATCCCCTCGTCGAATACGTCCGTGGTTTCGGCGTCACGACGCTCCATACGGGTCACGCTCCCGGGGCCCTCATCTCCGGTCAGACGATGATTGTTAAAACGCATCCTGCGAGTCTCGATCAGGCTTTGATCAACTCAGCGGCCATGACCGCCACCACGCTGGGTTCCGGTGCCACCACTGGCGAGAAAGGCAAAGCCCCAGGCACGGCTTCAAAGGCCGTTGCCATGCTCCGCGCCGAGCTCCTCAAAGCTCAGGAATACAGCCGCAAGCTGACGCACAAAGAAGCGGACAAACGGCCGGCTCGCGATCTGCACCTCGAAACCCTGACTCGCGCCCTCGACGGCACCCAGCCGCTTCTTGTCACGGTGCATCGCCATCAGGACATCCTCGCCGCGATCCGCCTGGCGGACGAGTTCAAGCTCAAGATCGCGCTCGACGGCGTCTCTGACGCGCCGCTGGTTCTTGACGAAATCAAAAGAAGCGGTTTCCCGGTTTTCCTGCACCCCACAATGTTTCGCGCCAACAATGAGACCGAGAATCTGAGCTTCGAAACGGCCTCGAAACTCAAGAGGACTGGCATCGAGTTCGCTCTCCAAAGTGGGTTTGAAAGTTACGTGCCAAAGACGCGTGTCGTGCTCTTCGAGGCGGCGGTTGCGGTCGCGAACGGTCTTTCCCATAAAGAAGCCCTCGCTTCGATCACGATTGACGCCGCAAAGCTTCTTGGCATCGCGCTGCGGACTGGTTCCATAGAGCCCGGAAAGGACGCCGATCTGGCCCTTTATGATGGTGACCCGTTTGAATACACAACGCATTGCATCGGCGTCATTGTCAGCGGTGTGGTCGCGGACGTGAGGCGAGCTCAATAACTTCCCTTGAAGTTTTGTCCAGTCATGGGAAGATCTCGATCAATCCCGTTATGAACCCATCCATCACACGCCGACGTTTCATGAAGTCCGCCGCGAAGACCGCGGCTGTTTTCACTATTCTCAAAGCCGGTTCTGCGCGCACCTACGCGGCAAATGAGAAACTCAACATCGCTTCCATCGGCGCGGCCGGTCAGGCGGCCGGCGACATCGACCAGCTCAAGAGCCAGAATATCGTCGCCCTTTGCGATGTGGACTGGCACCATGCCGCAGGCACTTTCAAGAAGTTTCCAGACGCCAAGAAGTTCAAAGATTACCGGAAGATGCTCGATGAGATCCATCGCGATATCGACGCGGTGATCGTGGCGACACCGGATCATCACCACTTCTTTGCTTCGATGGCTGCGATTCGTCTCGGCAAGCACGTTTATTGTGAGAAACCGCTGACGCATTCGATCTGGGAAGCACGCGAACTGGCAAAGGCTGCGCGCACCGCCAAGGTCGCAACACAGATGGGCAATCAAGCTCAGGCCTCGGAGGAGACGAGGCGACTCCAGGAGTTTGTCTTGGACGGAGCTATCGGTCCGATTCACGAAGTCCACATCTGGACAGATCGGCCATCCCGTGGTCTTTTTGCCGAGTATTGGCCTCAAGGTGTCACGCGTCCGACCGATTCGCCGACCGTGCCGAACACGCTGGATTGGGATCTGTGGCTCGGACCGGCTCCTTGGCGTCCCTACAATCCGGCTTACCTGCCGACAAAGTGGCGTGGCTGGTGGGATTTCGGCACGGGCGCGTTGGGCGACATCGCCTGCCATTATTTCGATCCTGTATTTCGGGCGCTGAAGCTCGGCCAACCAGTCAGCGTTGAGGCGTCCTCAACCCGTGTGAATGAGGAAACCTTTCCGCTCGGCTCGATGATCACCTATCAGTTTCCTGCACGCGGCAATCTGCCTTCGGTGAAACTCGTCTGGTACGACGGCGGACTGCGCCCGCCGCGACCCCCGCAGATCAAAGATTCCGACCTCATGGGCGACAATGGCCATCTTTTAGTGGGTGAGAAGGGCATCATCAATACGGATTGGAGCAAGTGGCGGATTTATCCCGAGAAATTGGCGAAGGAATATGGCGAACCGCCCAAAAAGCTGGAACGTTCACCGGGACATCACCAGGAATGGGTCAATGCCTGCAAGGGCGGTGCCAAGGCTGGTTCGAATTTTGACTGGGCCGGGCCGCTGACAGAAGTCGTGCTTCTGGGAAACGTCGCGCTTCGAGCCCAACTCCGCGAGCGGTTGACACGATCTGTTCTTCAGTGGGATTCGGATAAGTTGGTTTGCACGAACGTGCCAGAGGCTAATCAGTTTCTCCGGCGTGAATACCGCCAGGGGTGGGCGGTTTGACGTTCGACGCGCCGACGATAGAGCCGTGACGAGCGGACTGGGGGCGGATCGGCCCTCACCGGCATCCGCGTCCCTAAAATGGAGGCACTGGGGTTGCGCCCACAGATCACGATTTCAACCGATTTTACTGAGGTCTGAAGCTTGGGCTCCCGTTATGGAAACAAAAAAAGCCGGGGCCGCACTGGCGGCCCCGGCGTGATTGGATGGAATTCGTCCCGCTGGGGCTATTTCTTGACCACCCGGTAGAACTTGACTCCAGCTCCCACGGTCGCCTGATGCGGGCTTGCGGCACCCACGACATCGATCCAGGCGATGGGTGCATCGAGGGAATCCGCTACTTGAAGTGTCCCGCTCTCTGTCCAGGAGATCTGCACGTTGGCACCGTTGAGGTTCACCTTCAAGGTCGCCGGTTTAGCTTGGATCGGCGGTTCGACAGCACCGCCACAGTCGGTGACCGTCGCAATCAGTTCAAGACCAAACACCATGTCAGAACTGCTCCCGCCGGACTGATGCACCTCCGCAGCGACGACGTTGTCTCCGGAGACGAGGTTGTCGAGCGGGATGTCAAACGGGCCTTCGTAAGTGTTCTCGTGACCGCTAAAACTCGTCGTGGCATCGAAGTCAGTCCCTACGGCGACACCAAAGCGGTGAATTTCCTTTCCATTGAGGTAGATCACCACGCCGTCATCGACGACGTGACGCAGCTTAAGTTTCGCTCCCGCAGGGCTGCCCGCGAAGTTGAAATGAGATCGATAGTAGAAGGTTTGCACATAGACGCCCTCATCGTTCAAGCGACTGATTGCGGTGCGAATCGGCTCGACAGTAGTTGTGGACTCGTCCGCGATGAGCGCCTTGCCCTTTGGCCACTTGCTATCGTCATAGGCTTTCTCTCTCCAGGCGGTCCCCAGTTCCTGGCCCGAGCGGTCGTAGCTCCAAATGGTTGCGTCATCGATCTTCAGCAACGCGAGATCACGGATCACGCAGGGCACTGTGGCCACCAACTCCGCGCCGAACACCATGTCAGAGCTGCTTCCACCTGACTGATGCACTTCGCAGGCGAGGATGTTCTCGCCTTTGATAAGAAGGGTCGGGTCAACGTCAAACGGGCCTTCGTAAGTGTTTTCGTGGCCGCCGAAACTCGTTGTCGCGTCGAAGTCGGTCCCTGCGGCGATGCCCAAGCGGTGGATTTCTTTTCCATTTAAGTAGAACACAGCGCCGTCATCCACCACATGCCGAAGTTTCAATTTGACCCCGGGCGTGATGCTGTCGGTGAAGTTGAATTTGTGCCGATAGTAAAACGTTTGAACATACACACCCTCGTCGTTCAAGCGGCTTATGGGTGTGCGAATCGGCTCAACAGTTGTCGTGGACTCGTCAGCGATCAGCGCCTTGCCTTTTGGCCATTTGCTGTCATCGAAGCCTTTTTCCCGCCATGCGGTTCCGAGATCCTGCCCCGATCGATCGTAGGTCCACTCGGATTTGTCGTCGATCTTCACAATCTCGATCACTTTTGTGGGCACGCCTACGGCAATCGGCAAGGGCACCGAATCGGCGAGGACGCCAGCGCTGTCCGTAGCGCGCGCGATGTAGCTATGGGCACCTTCCGCGACACCAAAGAGAGTGACCGAATAAGGGCTGGCTGTGGAAGAGGCTATAATTTTGCCTTGTTCGAGATAGTCGACCCTGACGATCGATTTGCCAGGGCCGGGAGCAGCCGTGGTTGTCAGCGTAACGGGTGCGCCGATCTCAAAGGTGCTGTCCTTCGCGGGGCTGGAAATGGCAACCACCGCGAGAGTCAGAGCTCCGGGAGCGCCGATTGTCTCCAAAACCGTGCCCGAAATGTACGGGAGCGCGCGCGAAACTGAAGCATCGCCCTGTTTGCGCCAGGCAACATCGCAGTAATCACCGCCGCCGCCTTCTTTCCACAGCGCATAAATGTAGTATCGTTTGCCTGCGGTCAACGACTGAGCGGCGCTGGTCGGAAACGTGCCATCACCGTTGTCTCCCGCGCCGGCTTCTTCGAAGGGACCGCAGCACCCGTTCTCTTGGGCAATGAGCACGGCCTTTTCAGGCGTTTCATCGGTGCTGAGGAAGAGCTGAGAAGCGTCATCGCTACGAATGAAAAACTCGTAGCTCCCTGATGTTACGGGAATGATCCAACCGGATAGCTTGCCGCCATAGTTCTCGCGTGTCACCGCTCCATTTGAGCTGTCCGGTAAAGCCACACGGCTGGAAAACACGCTGACATACGCGACCAAGTCCGGTTGGTTGCTTTGATATTTTTCGCTCGCGACGAGGTTATCGAGGTCCGCCACGCCACCACCCGGCAGATCAAAAAACGCTTCGAGTTTGAGGCCCCCTTTGATGATCGCAAACGCCGGGAACGTGAATTTGGTACCGACCGCGCTGCTGTTGTTGGCGGTATCGACAATGTCCTTGATGGTCAGAGTGTAGGTGGCGCCAAGGGTCTGTTTGCTGGTGCCGAGTCTGACCCGGACCGGGCTGAGCACTGTCGCGCTGGACACCGTGAGTCCACCGTCGAGAGAATAGTTCGCAGCTTTCCCCCCCGAGGCCGCTGTGACGGCTTCCGAAAAATCCACGGTCACCGCGTCAAAGCCGCCGCTGCCAGCGGCGTTATTGATTTTTACTGCGGTGACGTCAGCGCCCACCGTGAACACGGATTCCGCACTTTCAACCTTGGCACCCGGAATCGAGATGATCGCCCGATACTTGGCACCGTTGTCGGCAGCGGCAAGGGGACCGACAGAGACCGTTGTCCCAGTCAATTCGGGGATGTTCACTCCGCCTTTTTGCCATTGAACAACCACCGGGCCACCAGAAGCAGTGAGCTCGATGCTCAAGCTCACAATGTCGTTCTGCGCCGCCGTGACATTGGAAGGTTGTTTGGTGATGTTAATCGTTCCGCCGGCCGGAATAGATGCCGCAAGAAACGCCCCTGAGATGGGCGTTAACTGGGCAGGAGGCGTGGTGTCACCCACTCGGCGCCATGCTACCTGGCAGAAATCACCGCCACCGCCCTCCTTGTACAGAGCCTGGATCGCGTAGGCCTTTCCAGCCTTCAACGTGAAGGGTGCTGCGGAAGTCTGCGTGGCTCCGGGTTCCTGGAACGCGTTGCAACAACCCGTTTCTTCCGCAATTATTTCCAAGCCTGCCGAGGCGTCGCCGGCTTTGTTAAAAAACAATTGCGAAGCATCATCGCTTCGTAGGAAAAATTCGTAATCGCCTGACACCGCAGGAATAACCACGCCGGTAATCCTGGCACCGAAGTTATCGTGGCTGTCGTTTGGATAAACCCTTCGAGTGTCGAATGAAGTCATGTAGAGCACCTCGTCCGGCTTGTTTGCCTGGTATTTGGCTGTGTCATCCAGGAGGCCTTGCACGGGCGTCCCTGGAATGGCATTGAAGGCTTCGAACTTCAGGAAGCCCGGTACTAGAATCGGTGCTCCGGCCTGCCCGTGGGCTGGGGTGTGACCGAGCAATATCGATCCGATCACGACCGCACATGCTTTTAAGAACGGTTTTTGCATAATGATCCTTTGTCTGATTTCGTTAACTCACGCGCCGGTTCTCCCGCCAAGATTCTTGGGTTCGGGATCTGGATCACAAGGTTCACATCACAATGGGCATGACCGGCGTTGCAGCTACAGATCGCGTTGGGGTCAGTTTGGGTTTGAATAGAAACTGTGACCAAATCATCACAGTCATGTTAAATCAATATTCCTCGTCGGTCCCGCAGCGCGGGCTCACTCTGAAACCCCTTGGAGGTCTTCCCGGTTAAAAGCGCTTGTGCGCCATGATAGGGCCGCGTATCAGGAGGGATGGCCGCTCTGAAACTGGTAGCAAACCGGGTTGTTTTCATCTCGCTTTTTGTGTTGTCTGTCACCTCTTCCGAAGGGGTCGAACCGCCGCGAGGCCAGGCGCTTCTCAAGACGGATATCCTGGGAGTGTTCGCTCATCCCGATGACGAAACAGGGATGGCGCCGACTCTTGCCCATTACGCTTTAGGGCAGAAAAAGGTGGTTGCGAATGTCTATTGTACCCGCGGTGAGGGAGGTGGGAACATGGTGGGCACCCAGGGGGGCAAAGCCCTGGGCATCCTGCGCGAAGCGGAGTTGCGCGATTGCCTTGGAGTTTTGGGTGTTCGCTACTGCCAATTTCTGGACATGGAGGACTTCGCTTACACCGAAAGCCTGGACGCCACCCTCCATCATTGGGGCAAAGAGGAAACGCTAGGACGGTTGGTGAGGGTGATTCGTTCCTTGCGACCGGAAGTCTTGGTGACGATGAATCCGGCTCCGACCCCAGGCCAGCATGGGCATCACCAATCAGCGGGACTTCTTGCCACCGAAGCTTTCAGCGCCGCAGCCGATCGCCTCCGATTTCCGGATCAGTTGTCCAAAGAAGGATTGTCCGTGTGGCAGCCCAGAAAGCTCTACTATGGAGGAGGAGGTCAAGGACGGCTGACCACAATCACCACGACGACTGCGCTTTCGAACGTCCGGGCTGCATGGGAAATTGCGGGAGAAGCCCTGTCGCATCATCGGTCGCAGGGGTTTGGAAATTTTGCCGGATCACCTTGGCTCCGGAGGCCGCAGCTGTTCCGATTGATCAAGAGCATGGTTCCCATCTCCGAAAATGAATCCGACCTGCTGCAAAGCCTTCCGGCACGAGAATCTGTGTTGCGTTTGGTTCCACTCGCGAGCGATGCTCTGGAGGCCGTTGAGCTGAATTTTCTGTCGCGGCCCGCCATCGACCGTTACCGCCTCTGGACGCGGGGGCAGGGGATCGAAGCAGTGGCTTCCATGGTGGGTGCCGACATTCCAGTGGTGGTGGGGGATTCGCAAGCGATCACCCTGGAGATACGGAATAACAGTGCGGCGGCGGTGAGCCGTTTGGTTCGCTTGTCGGCTCCGGAAGGCTGGACGGTGACGCCCATGACGATTGAGGCACGTGTTGCGCCTGGGAAGACCGTGAGTCTCAGCGCCCGCCTCGAAGTGCCGGCAGGCGTGGCCACCAACGCTGGCATCAGAGCCTCGATGGAATGGCATGGGCAACCAGCGAGCCCCGCTGTCGTTGCCGTGCTTCATCCTGTTCCACACCTGAGCGTCGCACGCCTGTCTTCGGCACCTTTGCTTGACGGCTCACTCGGGGGATTTGAGACTGCGGAGTCGCACGCTATTTTGCCGACGAACCTGGTTGAGGGCCGTGTTTTGGATCTTGCCGACAGCAGCGCTGATTTTCGCCTCGGGCATCACGGTGAGACTTTGTATGTGAACGTGGAGGTGCGCGATGATCGTGTGGTGAGCAACATTGAGCCAAACGATATCAAGGGGCATTGGCGCAGCGATTCCGTCGAGATTTGTATCGACCCGGACGGAGGGGCTGAACACACCTTGGGCTGCTACAAGCTCGGGGTTTTTCCGTTCGACAGAAAAGGAGTTGTTCGAGGAGCCCGCGATGCGGATGCGAACCCGGGCCCGATCGAATCCAGCGCCCCGAAGACGCGAGTGATTTCCAGGAAAACGCAAACGGGCTATCGGATCCAGGTCGCGATCCCCTTTGCCGAGGCTAGGCTGAAGTGGCCGCTGCGGGCCGGTTTCAACTTGATCATTTACGATGGGGACAAGGCGGATGCCTCTGCAGGAGAAAACATCAACAAGTCCCGCATCGCGTGGGCTCCGCGGCCGGGGGTGCAGGGGAGACCAGAGGATTGGGGGCGGATCGATTTGCGTTAGGGGTTACCACTCACGGCTTCCGGCGGGACGACCCCAAATGGCATTGAGTGGAAAAAGTACTGTGGCGAACGGTTTCCTCAATATGTCCCAGCCCATAGCCTACCCGATCCCCCACGCGTCCGGTTCATGGAGCCTTTGCCCTTTAGGATCTCCTCCAACCCGGGCGGAACGATTGCCGACTTCAGAGAAGCCAACCACTGCAGGTCGGAGATCGGCCTCACAGCTTGCCGTCCACATTCGGAGACGCAGCCGCGCCAGCAATTGATCGAAAAATCAGCTTGGATGAGATCGAGGCAGCCGATACATTGGGGAAGAATTTGTCTTATGAAGAAGAATCCGATCGCGGCGTTGTTGGTGACTTTGCTGTTCATCAGTGCTCTCATGACGGCGTTTCTTGCGACGCGCTACTTTTTTACCATCCGCTCGCTGAAGAAGATGCAGATGCAGGTGACAGCGGTTCAACAGAGCCGATCGGTTATCCAGAAGCTTGCTCTGGAAGCGGTCGAATACAGCAAGAGGGATGCCTCGATCGATCCCATTCTTATCAAATTTGAGATCAAGGGCAAGACCGAGTCCGGTCGTGTTTTGCCCCCCTCAAAACCGTTGAAACCCTGAAGTCTAAAGTTCTTTATTCTTGGAAATGTTATGTCAGAAGCTGATTTGAACATCCCTTCATCTGAAGATTCTTCGCCGGAAATGGACGAACTCCGAGCGGAGGTGAAATCTTTGCAGAACCTGTTTCTGGGCGGTTTGGCGGCGTTGTTGCTACTCAGCGGGAGTGTGAATTTTTTGTTGCTTTGGCAGGTGGTATCGGTGAGCAGAGAGTATGAATCCCAACGCCCAGGGGTAAACCAGGTCCTCACCGATTATGAGCGGGTCAGCAAGCCGATGATCACAAGGTTTGTTTCGGACCTTCAGGAGTATTCGAAGACACACCCAGGATTTCAGGAGGTTCTAGGCAGATTTCTTAAGTCTCCCACTCCCGCCGCGCCCGGTGGCATGAATGAAGGGCTTCCCGCGGTTCCGCCAAAGTAAAAGCCCTGGTGTTTCCGTCGGCGAGGGTCAGTCCTGCGATGCGTTGACATTCGAGTTGGGAAGGAGTGAGCGTATCTCGGCCTGACTGGCTATCCCCGTTCGGGACACGGCCGTGATGGAGACTGCAACCGGAGCCGTTTTCTGAGCTCGCTGTGGAATCAAGTATTTCATCGTCGCTCCTGGCAGAATGCGAGTTGTCCAGGCGTCCCCCCATCCCACCTGGACCACCCAATGGGACGGGCTGATGTCCTCTGGTGGAGCAGACCAGGTGAGGGTCCAACGGCCCTTGTTTGTGTTGACGACGACGTTTGGAGCGGCAGGCACTTCCTTGTTGAGCCATGGGGATGCCGGGACGAGGGCTGCGTCGGGATAGCTCTGGTTTCTGAGCCACTGATCAAACGGGTTGGATGGATTGAACAGCACATTGGCTCCCCAGTGCAGGTGTCCGGTGCAACCCTTTTGAGCCCGGGTAAGGCTGATTTGACGGCTGATTTCCTCGGGTTTCCAGTTTTTCGAGAGGTTTGCCGTGGCCATCCCGGGCCACATATGGCGGTTCAAGGGATTTTGTTCCGTCCACCATCGCAGCAAGGCTTGAAAATTTTGCTCCTTGGAATCAGCGCTCCAATAAAGTTGCGGTGCGGCGTAATCGAGCCAGCCCTTTTGAAGCCAGAGGCGGGCGTCCGCCGCCAGGCTTTCGTACGCATCCAAGCCCCGGATACCGCGAGGGTTGTCTGGGCGCCATATCCCAAACGGGCTGATTCCCACTTTCACCCAAGGCTTGTGGCGCTTCACCATGCGGTACAGTGATTCGACAAAGAGATTGACGTTGTTCCGCCTCCAATCGGATCGGCTCAAATCACCCCCAAGGCTCCGGTAGGCATCGTAAGTTGTTTTGTCTGGGAATTCGGGGTTTTTCAGTGAGGCATCAGGGTATGGGTAGAAGTAATCGTCGATGTGGATGGCATCCACATCGTACCGCTGAAGGACATCCTGAACAACGGAGAGTGAGTAGTCTTGCGCCTGAGGCAGCCCTGGGTCGAGCCAGTCCAAATTCCCATAATGCCTGATCCATTCCGGATGAGTTTTCGTGACATGCGACGCTGCCGAGGGCGATCTTGCCAGGGCGAAGCGAGCGCGGAAAGGGTTGAACCAGGCGTGGAATTCGAGACCTCGCTGATGCGCTTCCCGGACGGCAAATTCGAGAGGATCATATTCCGGCGACGGGGCCACTCCCATGGTTCCTGACAGATATTCCGACCAAGGTTCGAGGTCTGATCGATAGAGGGCGTCACATGAAGGGCGCACCTGGAGCAGGACAGCGTTCAGGCGCATGGCAACGGCTTTGTCAAGCAGAGCGACAAGTTCCGCCTGTTGCTTTGAAGCGGGCAAGCCTGATTTGGACGGCCAATCGATGTTGCCGACGGTAGCCACCCAAAGCCCGCGGAATTCCCGTCGAACAGCCGGAGGATCGGACAATTCCGATGGGGCAGGGGTATTCGGCACCGCCTTGGAATCAAGCGATTTCGTGAGTGGTGCGAGCCCGTCCCGACGAGCCGTAGGACCCTTGAGTGAATTAGTTTTGCTGAGCTGAGGGGGAGCCTTTCGCTCCACTGACTTTCCTGCTGAGCCAACAGCAGCCTGGGTAGCGGGATTAGAAGGTTTGGGCTCCGCGGCGACGGCGCAGAACGAATGCCAGAGGAAAAGCAGCGCGAGGATGGCTGGGATCATCCAGGATTGAGGCTGATATCCAATATCTTGTGCTTGGTTTTGCTTGATGCCCCATTATATGGTGGGTTTTCACTTTACTTGCAACACTGAATGGTCTTTGTTTTGCACCTGATGTATCTCAAAAGTCTCACGGCGTTGGGGTTTAAGTCGTTTGCGGACAAGACCACTCTGAATTTCCTGCCCGGCATCACCGCGATTGTGGGGCCAAACGGTTGTGGGAAATCGAATGTGGCGGATGCGATTCGGTGGGTGTTGGGGGAACAATCCGCGAAAGCACTTCGCGGGTCGGAGATGGCTGATGTGATTTTTAATGGAACCGATACCCGCAAAGCCTTGAGCATGTCCGAAGTGTCGCTGACCATCGGCGGCGTGGACGAGGAGCAGTTGAAAGCGGGGGGAGTCGCGGTGGACTTCAACGAGGTGACGCTGACGCGCCGGGTTTTTCGGGACGGTGGGAGCGAATATTTCATCAACAAAGTCCCCTGTCGCTTGAGAGACATCCAACAGCTTTTCATGGGGACAGGGGTGGGCCGCGCGAGTTACAGCATCATGGCCCAGGGCCATATCACGCAAATTTTGTCCAGCAAACCTGAAGACCGCCGCCTGGTGTTTGAAGAGGCGGCGGGCATCACCAAGTACAAGGCACAAAAGAAGGAGTCTTTGCGCAAGTTGGACTACACGGAACAAAATCTCCTGAGAGTTGGAGATTTGATTCGAGAGGTAAAGCGGCAGATCGGATCGCTACAGCGTCAGGCAGGCAAAGCGAAACGGCACAAGCAACTGATGGAGGAGTTGCGGCATTTAGAGAGCCAGCTAGCTCGGCACCATTATGATGTGTTGAAATCGGAGATAGCCTCGAAAGAAGCCGAGCTTCTCGATGCGATGGCGCAGAGCGACAACACGGCGCAGCAGATCGAACAAGGCGAGATTGAGTTGGCGCGGATGCGCGCTGCAGTTTCTGCGTTGGAGGGGGAGATCCACAGATCAAGGCAGGCCGGACTTGAATTGAAGAGCCAGATGGATAGGAACGAGAGCCGCATCCATTTTACAGAGCAACGTTTGAAGGAATTGGAGGATCAACATAACTCAGCGCTTCAGGACATAGCTCAGGCAGAAGAACGTTCTCGCGCGGCCACGCAGGAACTGGCTGCTCTGAACGATCGTCTAGGCCATTCGAGCGCCGCGCTCGAGTCGTATCGGGCTGAAATGCGCACGCGACAGGAGGCGCTTTTAGGGGTCGAAACTCAGTTGCGTGAATCTCAGGAGAACGTTCGACGAGTCCAGTCTGAATCCTTCTCGACGGCGCAGCAAGTGTCACGTGCTCGGAACGAGATCAACACCCTCGACCTCCACCGTCATGGAAACGTGACGCGACTGGAAAAATTGGGGTCCGAAGGGGCGCAGACAGGGGAGGAAACAGCGCGGTTGGAGGATCGGCTTGGGGAGTTTGCCCGGCAGGTTGAAGACGAAAAGAGGGGCGTGTTGACTCGGAGGGGCACGGTCGAGGATCGGCAACAGCGATCCCGCGAGCTGCAGCAGGCTTTTCAGCTCGTCTCCCAGGAACTGGATCTGACTTTGCGGCAGCAGGCGGAGAAGAGGTCGCGCCTCACTCTTCTGGAACAGTTGGAACTGTCGCATGAGGGATTCAGCGCCGGCGCCCAAGCCGTGTTGAAACAAACACGCGATGTGCTGGGCTCGTTGGCTGACAAGATCAGGGTTCCGGATGCGTACGTGGTGCCGATCGAGGCAGCTCTGGGACAGGCCCTGCAACTGGCGCTGACCAAACAAAGCGATTCTGCGCGAACGATTCTGAACGATCTCGCGGCACAAAAAAAGGGACGAGCCAGCATCGCCAGCCTGGATTTGTGTGGTTCGCTCCCACCGTCGATCACCCGAGAAGGGGAGTCCGCGTTGCCCGCGAGCTTGATTCTCGCGACCGGGGTGGTGCAGTCGGAGCCTTCAGTGAGCGCGCTGGTCGAAGGGTTGCTGGGGCAAACCTTGATTGCCGCAGATCTGGCGGCGGCCACGACCGCGTGGCAGAGCTTGGGGGGGGGGCACGATTTTGTCACCTCCGGGGGAGATCTCTTGAGCAGACATGGCGTGTACACCGGTGGTTCCGCCAACGGCAGTGGTTCGGGCAAAGCGCTTTCATCGATACTTGGGCGCAAGAACCAAATCGAAGAACTGAGGGTTCAGGTTGCGCGGGCCCAGGAGGAGGTCCATGAGTTGGGGCGCAGGAAGGGGGCGTGCCAGGCCGAACAGACCGAGTTGCAGGCCAGCTTGCAGCAGGCGCAAACAGAGCTGCGGTCGCACGAAGTGGCTGTCGCGGCAAGAGAGGGGGAATTCCGTGCTCTTGAAAATTCTCTAAAGACGCTCCGGCAGAAGGCGGAGACAATCGTGTTCGAGACGGAGTTGTTAAAAGGGCAGGAAGCAGAGAGCGTCCAGAGGCGGGAGAAATTGAAAGCAGCACTTTCCGAGGCGGAGGACCGTGAAAAAGAGTTGCAGAGCAAGAGTGTGGAAGGGAACACGCGAATCGATAGCATCCGGCATGATCGGGATGTGGCGACGGCGGCGCTGACGGAGGTGAAGGTGGCGCTCGCGACGGAAGAGCAGCTTTGCGTGGCGTTTCGGAATCAGCTAAAGCCTTTGGAGCAACGGATCCGGGAATTCTCTCAGCGTATCGTGCAACGAACGACTGAAACGGCCTCTTTTTCCGGGCGCAAATCACAAGCCGAAACCGATATTCTTGAGGCCCGCCAGAAGAATGAATTGCTGGCCTCTCAGCGAGAGCAAGTGGGCCAGAGGATTGCGGCTTTGACTGAGGATAAGTCGAGCCAGGAGGCGAAGCTGACATCGAAGGAGGAGGCGGTTCGCTCCTGTCGATCCTCCCACACATCGCTGCTGCATCGGAAGGGAGCTCTGGAAGTGGAACTGACCCAGCGATCGATGAGCGTTCAAAACCTCTGTGAGCGAATTCTTCAGAAGTACCAGATGAACTTGGTGGATGTTCGAAGTGAATGCATTACCATCACCATCGCCGACAGCGGTCCGGCGAAAGTGGAGGTGCTCACTCCCGAGGACATGTCTTCGCGCGGATTAGGCACGGATTGGAACGCGATCTCGGAGGAGGTAGCCGGCCTTCAAAAGCGGCTCGATGAGATTGGACCGGTCAACTTGGTGGCCATTGAGGAGTACGAGGAAACCGAGCAGCGCCATCAGTTCTTAAGTGGACAGCACGACGACCTGGTGAAAGCGAAGGATCAGTTGATGGAGATTATCAACCGCATCAATGCCGAGACCAAGGATTTATTTTCCGATACATTCGCGAAGATACGGGAGAATTTCAGACTCCTCTTCACGGAGATTTTTGGAGGAGGCCAGGCTGACCTCAAGCTGGTGGACGAAGGCGATGCGTTGGAGAGCGGCATCGATATTGTGGCGAGACCGCCCGGCAAGCAGACGCGCAATATCGCGCTGATGTCTGGTGGCGAACAAACGATGACGGCAGTGGCGTTGCTATTCGCAATCTACCAGGTGAAGCCCAGTCCTTTCTGCGTTTTGGATGAGCTGGACGCACCGCTGGATGAGTCCAACATCAACCGTTTCATTCTAGTTCTTCAACGATTTTTAGCCTTTTCACAGTTTGTTATTATCACCCATAACAAACGGACGATTGGGATTGCGGACATTCTTTACGGAGTGACCATGCAGGAGCAGGGCGTGAGCAAAATTGTCAGCGTCAGGTTCCATAAGGCCGACGATCCCTCGACGGGACGGAGCATGAGCCCGCTCATGCCCAATTCCGGGATTCCTGCCCTCGGCGCGTTGGATACGCTCCAGAGGACCCCAGATGAAGCGCTTCAGATCGTGATGGCAAAATAGAGGCGCCTAAAACCCGTTCCTGCCGAGGTGGTGGTGGTTGGGTGCAACTCACGGTTTCCGGGAGGTGTCGTTCGGAGGACAATACCTACCGCAGAATGGCAAGAGTTAACCACGGATAACACGGATAGCACGGATAAAGTACCCATCTCAGCTCCCTTTCCTCATCCGTGTGATCCGTGTGATCCGTGTCATCCGTGGTGTCACTTCAGCGTGGTTAAGCGGCGGGATACCCGCGTCAGGGGAGGCGACCTCGGATAACGTGAGTTGCACCCGTGGTTGTTCGAACAGGTTAAAAACTGTTTACCTCACGCGATCCGTGAGCAAGGATTCGTACGCCGAAGCGGTAGTCTCGGAGTTGTTCTCTCTCCTTGAAAAGATGGCACACGAGCTGCTAAAAACCAACCATCCATGCCCCGGATCCTTTGCTCTTCCTGCGGACAACCCATTGAATTCCCCGACGAGATGGAGGGACAGCAAGCCGCTTGCCCGGCTTGCGCCCAGATGACACGGCTTTCTTCCGATCGGTTTCGGATCCGAATCCCCGAAGCCAAGCAGAAGTCTGCCTTGGCGCAGTCGGCACCTGCAGGCACAGCCATTTCAGGAGTTGCCGGACGACTGATTGAGAATATCGAAAAAGTGATCGTTGGGAAGCGATCGTCTATTGTTTTGGTTTTGGCAGCGTATTTTGCTGAAGGTCATGTTTTGCTCGAAGACGTCCCAGGCGTGGCGAAAACCATGCTGGCTCGCGCCCTCGCGAAGAGTGTTGGGGGAACTTTCAAGCGCATCCAATGCACGCCGGATCTGCTCCCGAACGACGTGACCGGCGCTTCAATTTTTAATCCCAAGACCACCGAGTTTGAGTTTAGGCCTGGGCCCTTGTTCGCTCAGTTCGTGCTGGCGGACGAGATCAATCGCACCACACCCCGCACGCAATCTTCTCTGCTCGAAGCGATGTCCGAGGGCCAGGTTTCCATTGATGGTGAGCGGTATGTGCTGGAGCCACCATTTTTTATCATTGCCACCCAGAACCCTGTGGATCACGAGGGAACGTTTCCGCTGCCGGAGGCGCAACTGGACCGGTTTCTCTTGAAGTTAAATTTAGGCTATCCCAGCGAGGCTGAGGAGATGCGGATGATCGACATGCTTCGGCACGAGCACCCGATCGACAGCCTCGGGGCTGTGGTCCGCATTGAGGAGGTGATTGAGTGCCAGCGTCAGGTTCGGGAAGTTAAAGTGGATCCGAAAGTTCGTGATTATGCGGTGAATCTGGTTCGGGCGACGCGTCAGCATCATGGACTTTTGTTGGGAGGAAGCCCACGCGCCTCGATGGCGCTCTTCCACGTTTCCCAGGCGCTGGCGGCGCTTCAGGGATATGAGTTCGTGTTGCCGGATCACGTCAAGGAAATGGCTGTTCCCGTGCTGGCGCACCGGTTGATCGTGAAGCCAGAACACCGGCTCCGAAAGGTGACATCCCAAAGTGTTTTGTCGGAAATCCTCAACCAGGTTCCGGTTCCAGTCATCGCTTGAACCCCGGCTGCCAACGGACGGTTGCCGCAGGCCCGGTGAACGTGGAGAGTCCTGTTTTCGCGGAATGAACCTGTTGCCATGAAATGGTTTGTTGGGACGTTGTTGCTGCTTGCCGCAGGGGTGGTCTTCGAGTGGGGGCTGCTGGTTTATGCGACGTATGTGCTGCTGGGGGTGCTTCTCGCGAGCCGGGCCCTGACCGCCCGTTGGATCGACTCCATTGAGGTGAGCCGCCACATCGATGCGACCAGGGCGGAGATTGGAGAATCCGTCGTCGTCCGATTAGAGGTTCGGAATCGGGGCAGATTGACTATACCCTGGGTTCTGATTGAGGATGCCGCCCCGCTTCGTGCCCTCAGTCAGATCCCATCACGCCTGGATATCGACGGGAGCCGGATTCACCTCGAGAGACTGTCTGCGTCCGAGCAGCTGGTTTTGAGCACTCGCGTGACATTCCGCGCGCGGGGTTACTATCAGTTCGGCCCGTCCTGGGTCGAAACGGGTGACCTGTTTGGACTTCACAGGCGCTATCGGGTGCTGGGGCCGCCCGGTTACGTTCTCGTGAGGCCCTCCGTGATCCCGTTGGAAAGCTATGACATCCAGTCTCGTCGACCCCTGGGTGAAGTGCGATTCGCGCACCGGCTCTATGAAGATCCGACTCGCATTTCGGGAGTTCGCGACTATCAGTTTGGCGACTCACTGAATCGGATCCACTGGAGGGCGACAGCTCGGCTTGGGAAGTTTCACAGCAAAACCTACGAACCTTCCTGTGTTGCCGAGGGCATGATTCTGTTGGATTTCCATGAGTCGAGCTATCCGCTCCGAGGGAACTTAGCCCGGGTCGAGCTGGCGGTGGTTGCGGCGGCTTCGATTGCCAACGCGCTCACACAGTTGGGGCAGCCCGTTGGCTTTGTCACGAACGGACGGGATGCCGTGGACCGCATTCGACAGGAGGGTCCGGCGATGGAGTTTTCGACCCGCCACGCGGCCAGGGTGGCCGCGCAGGAGGAGGATCCGAACGACCGACTCCGTCCGATCATGCTTCCGATAAGCCGAGGTGAAGAGTCTTATCTGGGGATTTTGGATACGTTGGCCCGGCTTGAATTGACCGATGGATTGCATTTTGACAGCCTCATCAGCGAAGTACGACCCCGCCTTCCCAGGAACGCGACCTTGCTCGTGGTGGCACCCGCGATAACGGAAACAGTCGCGGTAGCTCTCGCTGAACTGAATCAACAAGGACTCTCCGTGGCTGTGATATGGGTGGTGTTCGACGAGCTCGAATCGCCGGAGTGGGCTGAACACCCCGACTGGGCACGGTGGTTGATCGCCTCCGGGGTGGAGGTGCAACGTGTGGAGGATGAAGCTGGAATAGCCAGGGTGTGCTCGCGAAGGATGTTGCGATGAACACACCGTCCTCGCCCAACAAAACTCTCGGGGATTATCTGGCCATCCTGATCAGCCCGATTCTGATCATGGCACTGGTCGGAAGCCTTGTATTTTTTTGTGTTAAAGTGGCCTACCGCGGCGAAAACGGAGGAATGATTCGATGGACCCTGTTTTGGTTTGTGCTCGCGGCGGTCTTGGTCTCAAGAATTTGCATCGAGAATAGTTCCACCCAGGGGAAAGTTTACGGGATGCTGCTTGGAGTCGTGACAGGGATGGTGATGACGGTCTATGTCGATTGGGTGATCGGCTGCTGGGTTTTGCTGGCATTGGCATGGTGGTTCGCTTCCAAGCTCACATGGGATTGCACGCTTTTGGATGACCTGGACGACACGAGCGGCGGAGGGCTTTTGGAAGCTGCCGGGTTTGAAGACAAAGCGGTTCCAGGAATGGGTCTTGTCAAGCAACCCCCAGGCCCGACCGGTTTCGGAAAAATAGCAGGGGTTGATTTGAAGGCTCCCATTCCGATTCCCACACGGGCCCCATCAGGCATCGCCCGAACCCCGGCACCCGGTGGTCTGCAAGGGTATCTTCCATCGAATCAGAAGCCGAAACTTCCAAAACCAAAGCCTCGCGAACTGGCACATAGCCCCGGCATGTGGGTGATCTATTTTTCACTTGCAGCGATGCCGATCTTCGGGCTTGGACAACATTTCATTCCGAAGGCGGAACTGGCCCAACGGAACGACGCATTCTCTTTTGTTTTCGTGTATGTCATTGCCGCGCTGGGATTGTTGCTCTGCTCGAGCTTCCTCAATTTAAGGCGGTATCTGCGTCAGCGCTCTCTGAGAATGCCTCCGGCCATGGCCGCAAGCTGGGTGGGACGAGGTGTCGTGCTCGGTGCCGTGATGGTGGGCTTGGCGATCCTTCTTCCTCGCCCCCAAGCGACTTACTCTCTCACCTCTTTGTTGGATTCGCTGGATAAAAAGAAAGAGCCACCGGCCAAGATCGTGGAATCGTCTCTCCCAGGTGTTGAGAAACATTCCAACCGAATTGGCCAGGGGCAAGACGGGCGAACGGCTGCTCATAAGTCCGGAGTTGGGAAAGAAGAGGGCGAAAACGACCGCCCTGCGGGGCGTCAAGGCAACCAGGGAGGGGGCGGGGAAAAGTCCGCACGAAGTGGATCACAAAGAAGGGAAGCCATTCCCGCATTGGGTTTTGGATCGTGGATGAAGATCCTTGTTTATGCGCCGCTTGCACTCTTTGCCGCCTGGCATCTTTATAAGAACTGGGCTCCACTCTGGGCGGCTTTTTTGGAGATGTTGAGGTCCTGGAGAGAGTTCCTCAAGAAACTCCTGAGCGGTGACTTCGCAAGCAATACTCGGGTCAAACCGGCCATTCGCACCCCGATCAAACAATTCGAATCCTTGGACAATCCTTTTCGAACGAATGCGGCCAATCAACGTTCCCTCGACGAATTAGCTCGTTGCACGTTGGAGGCTGTGGAGTGCTGGGCCAACGCCTCGCAAATGCGTCGTGAACAGAACCAAACTCCAAGCGAGTTCCTCCGCGCGCTTGCTAATCAGTGGCCCGAGATTGCTGACTCGACCGGGCCTTTTGCGGAGGTTTATGGCCGCGTCGCGTACGGCGGCCCGTTGACAAGGGCAAACGCGCAACAAGCCTTCGGAGTCATGGAACGTCTCTGGCGAAGCTTGGAAAGCCAGAGAAATGGATGAATCTGACTATTTTTTCTCTTCCTTCTTCGCTTCTTTTTTCTCCTCTTTCTTTTCTTCCTTCTTTTCCTCCTTTTTGTCTTCCTTCTTCTCGGGCGGCTTCTCGATCGGTTTGAGCTCAAGACCTGCGACGACCTGAAGGCTAGGGCTGGTTTTTTTGATCTGAGCGATCCCTGCCTCCGTGATTTTGGTCTGCCAGACGTAGAGGTTTTTCAACTTTTTGAGTTCCGCCAGATGCGTCAAGCCTGCGTCGGAGACGCCGGTCCCGTAGAGGTTGAGGTACGTTAGATTATAGAGATTCTTGATATGCCTGAGTCCCGCGTCCGTGACCCCTGTCAGCTCAAGATGGAGCCGATTCAGGTTGGTGAGGCCACTGATTGCGGCAAGGCCGTTGTCGGTGACTTTCGTTTGGGCGAGGTTTAAATCGACAAGACCCATCACGTCCTTGAGGGGTGCGATGGAGGCATCCAAAATATTCGTGCCGAGGAGGCGCAGATTGGCTTCACGCCATTGGGTGTTCATCGCGATCGGCCTCACATCGATGCCTGCTTGGGCGAGTTTCTCGATGGCTTTGGTTTCGGCGGCTGACGGCTTGTATTCGGGCAGCTTGACATCGATCGACGTAGAGCCTGATGTGCCCTCCTTCGATACGACGACGTTGGCGTTGGCGTTAGTAGGCCATGTGGCACCCTGGTTGATCCAATCACGCAAGATGTCGATTTGCTTGGCCGGCAGAGGCTCACCCTCCGAGGGCATGAAGTCATCGTGGGTTTTCGGCAGCGTGATGCGCTTGTACAGATCGCTCTTTGAAGCGTCGCCAGCGACGATGACCGGTCCGCCCTTGCCCCCCTTCATGGCGAGTTCTCCGTTGTCAAGTCGGAGTTTTCCTTTTTGCTTCTCGGCGCCGTGGCATTTGATGCAAGTCTGCTGAAGGATGGGTTGGACGTCCTTCACGAAATCAAGTTTCGCCTGCGCCATGATGGAAGGAGCCATCAAGGAAAATCCCAGTGAGTAAAGTGCCAGATGTTTCATGCGATAATTCCCGACCTTATCCCCATCGCCGCTCTGAGTCATTAATTTATTTTCGTATTTTACGGGCCTCGACACCTCGGTGGAAGTCGCTCAGCATGCAGAGCTTGCCACATCGCGATGACATCCGAAGTTTTGTGGCCTTCGCCGCCGCTGATGAGGCGCGTGTGAGCTGACCCGCCTTTGGCTCACCGAGACTTGGTCGATTTAGGGAAATCCTTGTTGTAGCGTTTTAGGAGTGCTGCCACATCGTTCGGCACGATATAAATCTTGCCCCGAATGTGTTTTGTTTCCTTGGGGTTCAGACCTCCGAGACGGAAATCGCTGTGCAGGCAACGCGCGACGCCTTGGAACAGCTCCTGATAAGGTTCCCAGGCAGTGGCGAACATGAGTTTTTCATCGGCGCTAAAAGCTCCTATGAGCCCGTTGCTCGGGACCAATCGGCTTAGGGGACGCGGGTTGACGTCCGTGCGGGGCACGTGTGTTGGGCACCACACTTGGCCGGGCACATACCGCGCCTGAGTGGCCCAGTCGCGCGTGGGCAGGCGCGTGAGTTCGCCATTGAGGAAAATGAAGCTGCGCGGCAGGTAATCGGTTGCATTGGACGCCGTTTTTTCATCAAAGCCCATGAACGCGCTTAGTCGGACGCAAGGCTGAGCCCAATGCGCTTCAGATCGGGTTGTTCCGGAGTTGTGAGCGATGAGTTCGAAGCTCACTTCGTCCAGTGTTGCGGTGATGGTGTGCTGCACGATTACTCCGTCCGCCAGGGTGTCTTTGAGCTTCAAAACTTTCCCGTTCGAGCTGAGCGAAACGAGTTGGTTTGTGTGCGGGACAGTGGTGTGTTTGACCCAGTCGGCATCGGTGGAGTTCGCGCGGCAAAAGGCCTCGAGATAATTGATCCGGATTTCACCGGGCAACAGATTGCCACGGATAATCAGCCAATGACCTTCGCGGGCGAGAGAGAGGCCTGTTGGCGCGGCGGCCCACGCCTGGGTGCATGAATGAGAGATGAGCGACAGGGACACGGTCATGAGGAGAAGAGTGGATGCCATTCGGTAGCTGTTCATAAGGTGGTGGATTCAACCACGTTCTGCATCACTCGGCCAGAGTCAAATCTGTCTGGAGACGACGGACGGTGCTTTCCCAGGTTGATTCCCCTTGCGCAGCCGGCAATCGGAGTTGGTCTTAATCAAGCCGAACACCTTTTCGTGCTCGAATCGACGGTCCATGGGATTCCCATTACGATCACGGTTACGGTTACGGGTAGGAATAGGCGTATGAAACGCGAGTACGAAAAATGTGAGAGGCGCCCTTCGATCGCGCCCTTGCCAGAGTTCGTTCTTGACCAAATCCGTCTCCTGGAACTAGGGTGCGACAAGAATCCCGAAACTGAATAGTGATTCTATTTTGCCGGGGAATGTCTTGAGCGGTGTGCTCCGGCAGTAAAGCGAAAGAGAGACTTAAACCTATGAGAAACGGAATGATGAAGATGACGAAGTGGATGTTGGTCGCTGCGGCGGTCGTGGCGGCCAGCTCGCAGTTTGCGACTCGATCGCATGCGGGTCTGTTCAAGATCGATTTCGGCGAAGTGGAAAATTCAAGGGAAGGCGTGGATGCCGAAGGAACTCCAACTGGAGTGGTTCCCGAGGTTTTGAAGGATTGGAACGTCATCCCGACATGGACTTTCGCGGATCCAAATGCCAACGTAGTCGCTGGCACTGCCAGTATAAAAGGTACCGCCAACGCGGACGGCACGGAGGTGGTTTGGAAACTGATGGATTTCTCGACCTCCGGCGACAGCGATGTCACGTTGACCATGATGGATAACAAAACGCTGGCAGAGACACTCAACGCGGAAGCCCCGCCCTATATGTTGGGCCAGACCGGCAACAACCCCACCAAGGAAGGGCTCACTGCGGTGTATGATGGGGTCGTGGTTCCAGGGGTTGTCAAGGACGACTATCTCTATCGCAATCCAGACGCGGCCGGCAGCGAAGTGCTCATGCGATTCGCCAATCTGAATCCGGGATTCTACAACGTGACGGTGTTCGAAGGCCGCACCTCCGACGGCAATGGAAGGTTTGGCAAGGTGTGGGTGGATGATATCAAGGGCCTGAAAGAGCCTGCGGCACAAAACACGGGCAACTATTCCGGAGTGAACTCAAGCGGAGTTAAGGTTCCATTGGGACAACCAAGAACAGTTACCGTGGAGGTCAAGGCGGGTCAGTTTCTTTGGTTCGCCGAAATGGAGGACAATTCAGGAGGCATCAGCGGGATGATAGTCCGTTCCGTGGACTCCGCCCCGGCCCCCGTGGATATCACTACGTCCAAAGGTCTGTTCAAGATCGATTTCGGCCAGCTTGAAAACGAAAGAGTCCCTGTGGATGCCGAAGGAAGTCCAACGGGAGATGCTCCGGCACCTCTGAAGGATTGGGTTGTGATCCCGACATGGACTTTCGCGGATCCGAATGCCAACGTCACCGCTGGTTCTGCGAGTGCCACCGGGACAGCGAATGCGGAGGGTACGGCAGTGACTTGGAAACTGATCGACGCCTCCAAGGACCTGAACAAAAATGTGACGATGACTATTATGGACAATGTGGCTCTTTCAGCCTCGCTCAGTTTGGAGCCGCCCATGGGCCAGACCGCGAACAACCCAACAAAGGATGCCTTTGAAGCGATTTACGATGGAGTCGTGGTTCCCGCGATCGTCAAGGACGACTATCTTTATCGCAATCCGGACGCGGCCGGAAGCGAGGTGCTCATGCGATTTGCGGGTCTGAATCCTGGAACCTACAACGTGACGGTGTTCGAAGGCCGCACCTCCGACGGCAATGGAAGGTTTGGCAAGGTGTGGGTGGATGATATCAAGGGCCTGAAAGAGCCTGCGGCACAAAACACCGGCAACTACTCCGGAGTGAATCTCGATATCGGCGGCGTTGCGACTCCCGTGGGACAGCCGAGAACCGTCAAAGTAACTCTCAAGGCAGGTGAGTTTCTGTGGTTCGCGGAAATGGAAGATAATTCAGGAGGCATCAGCGGGATGATCATCCGGGGCACTGGCAGTTCGACGCCGGTCGCGCCGGGACCCTTGACCGCCGCGAGGACGGCGGCAGGTGTTGACATTAGCTACACAGGAACGCTCCAATCCGCCGCTGCGGTCAATGGACCCTATACCGACGTGACTGGCGCGACGAGTCCATACCCGGCAAAAACCACGAGCGCGGCAACGTTCTTCCGCGCAAAATGATGGCCAGGAGTTAGGCAAGATAATCACGAAAGAGACCGGAGTTCGCTCCGGTCTCTTTCCGTTTAAAGTTCCATCGCCTACACACGCCGTGATCCTGGGAAAAGTAGTTTTGCTGCGGGAGCACCAGGAACGGGCTAAACCTCAGACCTCAGTAAGAGCGCTTGGAATCGTTACTTGGACGCGCAACCACAATCCCCCACTTTTCGTAACCGTAATCGTAATCCACGGGTGTTATGTTGCCCTTGAAGCAGGGGGTTGGATTTGATTCTTAATCGTCAACTCGATGAATTAACTCTCAAAATGTTGAACACAAAGACACGGAGAGGAACAGTCATTGAAACCGGACTTCTTTACACCTACTTTCCCCCCTCTGTACCTTGTAACTCTGTGGTTAAAAGTTTAAATATTTTTGGCTAGGAATAGGGTTAGGATTGGGAGCGGGGAATTGGAGTCGCTCGAGCATCAGTCTAAACAGGGTCGTTTTACTGAGCTCAGAATCAAAGAGGCGCACCCTGACTTTCCGCTCCTTCGCCTTCACTAACGAAGGTTGGTGTCGCCTTTTCAAAACGGCTCTGATAAGGTACGGTTATGCTTTTCAAGACTCGTGCCGTGGTGATCTTGTCGGTTCTGACCTCGCTCTGGTGGCCCGTCGTCGCAGGGCCAGGACGTTCCATGGAAACGGAGGACTTGTTTCGGATCCAGCGAGTGAGTGATCCGCAAGCTTCGCCTGATGGGGAATGGGTGGCTTACGTTCTGACGGACGTGGACAAGCAGGAGAACAAAACAAATAGCGACATCTGGTTGGTGCCAGCCAAAGGTGGGGATCCGAAGAAGCTGACGCAAAGCCCGAAGCAAGATCGACATCCGAGGTGGTCCCCAGACGGGCGTTGGATCGCCTTCGAATCCAACCGGGGAGGGAGCTTTCAGATCTACCTCATCGCCGCCGCTGGCGGGGAAGCCAAGCCGTTGACCAGTATTTCGACTGAAGCAGCCCAAGCCTTGTGGTCCCCAGATGGAAAATACATTGCCTTCGTTTCGGTGGTTTTTCCTGAGTTCTCCGAAAAGCCGTTCAAAGAGAGCGATGAGCTGAACAAAAAGAAACTCGACGACCTGGAGAATAGCAAAGTTAAGGGGCGAGTTATCACTCAATTACTCTACCGTCATTGGGACAGTTGGGTGGATGGCAAGCGCCAACATCTTTTTGTCGTCCCGATCGAAGGAGGGGAGCCCCGAGATGTCACTCCTGGCGATCGCGATGCGATCCCTACGTCCTCCACGTTCTCGGCCGGGGACGACTTTGATTTCTCTCCCGACGGAACGTCTTTGGTTTACACGGCGACGCCGTCTCCGACAAGGGAGGAGGCATGGCGCACGAATCATGACCTCTACAGCGTGGAACTCAGAAGTGGAGAGCGGCGTCTTTTGACCCCTAATCCGGCTGCGGACGCCTATCCAAGACATTCCCCTGATGGCAAATACCTGGCCTATCGGGCTCAGGAACGCGCGGGATTCGAAGCCGATCGCTGGCAGCTCATGCTTTTGGATCGGGCAAGCGGAAAAGCTCGCAGCTTGACTGGGAATCTGGACGCCAGCGTCGAAGCTTTCGAGTGGGCTCCCGATTCCAAAAAAATAGTATTTGAAGCGGAGGAAGGGGGGCAAAAACCGCTCTGGATCGTCAGTGTTGGCGGTGGGGACTTCAAAAAAATCGTCAAAAAGGGTGTCTGCGGAGAGATCTCGGTGGCGAAGGATGGGAAGCGCTTGTTTTTCAGCGCCCATCAGATGACACGTCCAGCGGAGATTTTTTCCGCGAAATTATCGGGAGGAGACATTGAGCCTGTGACACGGCATAATGAACCGTTCATGCGCGGGTTGGAGATGACGCCGGCGGAATCTGTTTCGTACGTGGGAGCGGGCGGAACCGCAGTGCAGATGTGGATAGTAAAACCGCCCGGGTTTGAGGCTAAGAAGAAGTATCCGCTTGTGTTTTGGGTACATGGCGGGCCTCAGGGTGCGTTTTTGGATAGCTGGTCCTACCGGTGGAACGTTCAATTATGGGCGGCTCAGGGCTACGTCATCGTGATGCCAAACCCGCGCGGTAGCACGGGATTTGGACAGAAATTCACCGACGAAGTCAGTCGTGATTGGGGCGGTAAAGTATTTGAAGACCTTCTTAAAGGTATCGATTACGTGGAGAAACTCCCCTATGTGGACACCGCAAAAATGGCCGCCGCAGGCGCGTCCTTTGGAGGATACATGATGAACTGGTTTCAAGGGCACACCGACAAATTCAAGACCCTCGTGACCCACTGTGGGGTTTATAATTTCTTCAACATGTACGGGGCAACTGAGGAGGTGTGGTTTGACGAATGGGACCACG
Source organism: Akkermansia muciniphila (assembly GCA_945865375.1). Taxonomy (GTDB): domain Bacteria; phylum Verrucomicrobiota; class Verrucomicrobiia; order Limisphaerales; family F1-80-MAGS106; genus F1-80-MAGS106. Next base: position 35,264 of record CAMBEJ010000015.1, read on the forward strand.
GATTGCCATGGGAAAATCCCGAGTTCGACAAATTCTCACCGCATCGTTTTGCGAAGCACTTTAAAACGCCCAATCTGATCATCCACAACGAGCTGGATTTCCGAGTTCCCATCAATGAGGGGCTGAGTTTGTTTACCACGTTGCAGCGCAAAGGGATCCCTTCAAAGCTCCTTTATTTCCCTGACGAAGGGCATTGGGTACTCAAGCCCCAAAACAGCGAGCTGTGGCACAGGACCGTGTTTGACTGGCTGAAGGACTATCTGCGCCCGTGAAGCCATGGAAGTGAACCACAGAGCCGCAATCCAATCGGCGCCGCCGCACCCAATCGGCGCGCGGCCATCCTGGCCGCAGCAGCCTCTAACACTGACGCTGCCTCGAGAAAACCCCACGCGTTCGGCGCGTTTGTAGAATCGAAGCTGCTGCGGCCAGGATGGCCGCGCGCCGACGCTTCAGGAGAAATCCTCGCGCCGCGAGGATTCTGGCGTCTTGTTACAGAGAAAATGAGAACTGCTGAGGATTCTCAACCGGCGACGCCGTTCACGACATTTTGGGGTTTGCCGACGAGGAAGGCTGCGACGTTTTCGATCGCGGTCCTGAGCAGCCTTGCTCGAGCTGCGGTTGTGGCCCAGGCGATATGAGGCGTGATCAGACAGTTGCGGACTTCGAGGAGAGGATGGCTGGCGCAGGGAGGTTCCATGGACAAAACGTCGAGCGCCGCGCCGGCGAGCCGACCTGTTTCGAGAGCTTCTTTCAGCGCGAGTTCATCCACTAACGGTCCGCGGCTTGTATTCAAAAGAAACGCCGACGGTTTCATGCGCGCCAAACGATCGTGGTTGATGATCGCCCGCGTTTGGTCCGTGAGAGGGCAATGCAAGCTGACCACATCGCTCTGTTCCAGCAGTGTCTCAAGCGACGTCAGCGTGATCCCAGGCTGCAATGAAACGGGTGTGCGCGGTGTGCTCACGAGCACATTCATCCCGAAGGCCAAAGCCAAGTGCGCGACCGCTTGACCGATTCTTCCAAAGCCGACGATGCCAAACTGCAAACCCGCCAATTCGATCAGAGGGAAATCGGTGTAAGAAAAGTCGGGGCATTGGCTCCATTTTCCCTGCCCAACCGTCGAGGCATGGTGTCCTACACGGTTAGCGAGCTCGAGCAGGAGGGCAAAAGTCATTTGAGCAACGGAATCCGTGCCGTAGGCGGGGATGTTACAAACGGGAATGCGGCGTTCGCCTGCGGCTCCAGTGTCAATGTTGTTATACCCCGTGGCGAGCACGCCGATGTAGCGGAGTGAAGGCAGCGCGGCGATGTGATCCCGATTGACGACCGTCTTGTTGCTCAAAATCAGGTCGGCTTTGGCACAGCGGGCCACGACTTCAGACAAGCGTGTTCGCTCATAAATGTCGCAGGCCACAAGGGCTTCGAGTGGCGCCCAGGAGAGATCGCCTGGGTTCAGGGTGTGGGCATCCAGGACGACGAGGCGCATGGGACAAACTTAGTATCGAGCGACCTCACGAGTGCTCCCTTGCCCCACAAAGTCGAGGGCTTCCTTTGCCTTGCTGAGCAAGAACCCGACCTCGCTAGTGATGGCGACAAATTGGAATCCCTGGTCGATCCGCCGCCGTGCTGCAGGCGCATCGGCGACATGAATACCCGGCGCGACGCCGTGCTTCTTGGCAGCTTCAAGGACCCGTTCGAGCGCCTCGACGAACTCGGGGTCCGAATTCTCAAATACGGGCGGTTTGCCCATCGACTTGGTGAGGTCATTCGGACCGATGAAGACCACGTCGATGCCCGGCACGGCGCAGATCTCCTCAATGTTGCGGATCGCCTCGACGTGTTCGATCATCAGGACGATCAAGATCTGCTCGTTTGCGGCTGCGTAATAGGTCGGAGGGTCGGTGTCGAAGTTTGCGGCATGGAGAGATCCGCCCACAGAGCGATTTCCTATCGGATGATATTTGGCGGCATAAACAACGGCTTCGGCCTCAGCGCGGGTGTTCACCATGGGGACCACGATGCCCCAAGCGCCGGTGTCGAGCACGCGTTTGATGTTTTCACCGGTGTTCCAAGGAACACGCACCAGGGGAACCGTGCCTCCCGCCGCGATCAGGGCAAAATTCGTTGCGGCGTGTTCAAACGTGACAGGCGTGTGCTCCATTTCAACCGTGAGCCAGTCAAAACCAACCCTGGCCATGAGCCGTGCGGACATGGGATCGGCGAGGTTCAACCAAGTGCCGACGCTGGGTTCACCGCGTTTTAGTTTTTCTTTTACGGTGTTAGGTTTCATGAAACGAGAGCGCGCAGGGTGGGTTGGCCGAAAACTGAAGGGTTGACAACGAATTTGGGGCGCAGGCCTCGCATGAGATCCAAGATGGCCTGGGCAGACACCGTGCCGACTAGGAGTCCGGTCTCCCGCGTGAACGAGGCTTGATGAGGTGTGAGCAGAAGGTTCGGTGCAGAACGAAGCGGGGAATCCGCCCGGAGCGGTTCCACCTGATAAGTATCGACAGCGGCCCCGGCGATTTGCCCTGCCGAAAGCGCCGACGCAAGCGCGGATTCATCGACCAAAGCGCCTCGGGCGGCGTTAATGAAGTACGCGGTGGATTTCATTTTGTTGAACTGGTTCTGACCGATCATTCCGTTATTTTCCGGAGTGACCGCCGCGTGAAGACTGATGAAGTCACTTTCCTTTAACAATTCATCGAGAGAGAGGAAGTCGATCCCGAGCGCTTTGGCCTGAGGATGGGGTACCACGTCAAAGCCGACGAGTTTCATCCCGAAGCCGATAGCGCGGCGTGCGACGGCCTGTCCGATGCGGCCACACCCGACGAGACCCAGCGTTTTCCCATGGACATTGCCGCCCCAAAGCGGCTTCCAAACTCCCTGACGCATCCCATCGTATGCCTCGTGGATACGGCGAGCGATACTCAGCATCATGGCGAACGTGAGGTCCGCGACTGTTTCGTCCAGGAGGCCGGGTGTGTAAGCGACGACAACCCCGGACTGAGTGGCGGCCGCCAAATCGATCGTGTCATAACCCACACCCCATCGAGAAACAATTTTAAGGCTGGCCGCTTTGGGGGATCTAAAGATCTCGGCCGAATAACGATCCACAGTCGCCAGCACCGCATCCTTATTTTCCAGCAAATCCTCCAATTCGGCACCGGCGCGGGCGACGTAATGTTTGGGAAAAAAAAGCTGACAGCCGGCAGCTGTAAGCAGATCCAGGGCAGACTGCCCGACCTCTTCCATTGCTCTTGAAGTGATGAGGATGCGCCATGACATGGGGGGCATTGTAGCGTCGGCGGGCGATTGGGCAAGAAGGGACAAGCGGGAAACTAGAAATCTTGCGATGCCCCGAACACACTGGCCTAGGGAGAAAGGAAACTCGTCCTCAGCATCTCGATGTCACAGCCAACGACTCATCAAGATGACCACTAAAATGAAGGCAACCAAGCCAATCCACAGCCGTTTGCCCTTCGAGTTGGAACCAGCCGGCCGGCCTTCGTCCTCAAATTCCCGTTTAACAAAATCTTCGTAATCGAAGGATGCCTCAGGCAGGTCAAGGCCGTCAGAATCGGCAGCCTCAGACCACCCCGTCTTCTCGCAGGCACCACATTCGGGACATGCCCGCGCTTTTCTGGGGACATCGGCTCCGCAATTTGGACAATTCGCCGGGGTCACAGATTAGCCCATTCCCGCGTACTCCTCGTCCGTCACGAGGTCCATCCCCATGAGGATGTAGTCATGCGGGATAGCCTGCATGTCTTTGACGTAATCCGAGAGGAAAAGGAGTTTGCCGAATCCCAGGAGACTGAAGACCTTGATGGCACGCTCCTGCTCGCTGATGAACTCAGCCTCCAACCTTTCAAGTCCGAAATCACGCGCGATCTCGATCAGTTCAGCCACCAGAGTTCTCGCAATGCCCCGGGCGCGGAACTGGGGATGAACAATCACGCTGATGCGCCCGATGTGCCGCCTCCAACCTCCGAGTTGCTGGTGAAGGGTGGCGACTCCCATCACTTGATCAGCGGTGGTGGCTAAAAGAGGGAGGTTGCGACCATAGTCGATGTGTTCGCACCATTCCCTGATCACACTGAGCTCGGTTACGCGATGCTTGATGAACATCCTTTCGGTGTGCGGCGTGGCGAGAAAGAACTCGTGGAGCGCCTTTTCGTCGGTTGGCTTCAGCGGCCGCATCTGGTACCGAAGACCTTCTTTGGAAGCGACAGTTCTAGGGTATTTTTCGAGTAAGACCTCGGGAAGCATAAATTATCGATTTTTGGAGTGAGCCAGGTTTCCTACCACGCTGCGCTTCGAATTTTCCAGGCGTTGTATCACCGATGCGGGATCGATACTCCACAGGGCGGCTAGGCGGCATATATTTTCGGTGTTATGCACGAGGGAATCTTTTTGGGGGGCCGATAACGACTCCTCTTTTTCGCCGTAAGCCAGGAAAGTCATCTGCAGGCTGTTTTCAGCAGGAGTTGGGCGGCCCTGGTTCCAGAGCGTATGGTCGGCCCAGGCATAAGCCCTAACGACCTGGCCTTCTTGCGCGAGAGCCCAGGCATGGTGACTGAGAGCCTGGTGCACAGAGAAGAGTTGAACGGTTCCAAGATCTTTGCTGAGGCGCTGAAGCCAGTGGAAGCAGACGTCGATGTCATCTTCCGGCGCCGGAAGGCCTCCTCCGGCCACCAAAATCCAGCCATCGACAGGGGCGGACACCAAGAGGTCGCGGTCCTGAACCTGGGATAACCCTTCCTCCCAGGTGCAGGGCTTGAGATTGTGCAAGCCAAGGGCTGACTGGACAACGAGGGAATTGGAGCTTTTGATGGCCATCCACCGAGATGGGACGTGCTGCCCTGCCAGATTAGCAGTGTGGTTGCGGGGTTCGCTTTCACCGGCCTCGGTTTTCGACCGCCGCCGAAAACGAAGCACCATCCAGACACAAAAGCCACCGAACGAGGCGACAACGGCCAGAGATAACAGCAGTCCCGCCACCAAGGGGCCGACGCTGTTGTAGGTGTGCTCTTTCAGAGTTTCCAACATCAATGCAAAGGAAGCTATCAAATGGGTATAAGAAATTCAACAGGCATGGCGGACTAAGTTTGTAAGTCCAAGAAAGTTCAGGTCCAGGAACCTCCAGACCTGCAAGTCCTCCCCACGGCCTCGTGCGTCTTCACTCGGGGAAGTGCTCGGAGGCACGTTGCGAGCTGGACTGTTTTTGCCGCTTTGCCCGAGCTGTTTGAATTTTTTTATAGTCCAACGCCCCTAGCCTGTGTATTATTCCCTCATCCCAAAAACGAATTCAAACCCACGATTTATCCGCTCCTATGAAACGGTTTAATGCTCTCCCTCCTATTCAAGAAGAGCGCTTGGCCCGCGCGGCGTTCACGTTGATTGAACTGTTGGTCGTCATCGCCATCATCGCCATCCTGGCCGGCATGCTGCTGCCGTCGCTTGCCCGCGCGAAGGTGAAGGCACAGTCCACCAAATGTATTTCCAACCAAAAACAGCAATACCTCGGTTACCACATGTATGCCGATGACAATCAAGACTTCCTGCCTTTGCATGGGGATTGGGGCACAGTCGGCGGTTTTGTGCGCACCAACGTCAGAACAAAGACCATCGTGCATGACAGCCAAGGGGAAACGACCCGGCCGTTGAATGTCTACGTACCGTCTGCCGAGGCTTTTCACTGTCCCTCCGACAAAGGAGACTCCTACTGGCCGGCTGAGTCAAAACCATCGTGCTACGCTGGCTGGGGTAACAGCTATCTCCCCATGTGGTCCGTGAACTGGTTCGGTGTCAAACACACGACAGGGGACAGTAAAGCTCCAAGGACCCCGGAGGGCACCTCCATCAAAACGACCGAGATCGCCCAGAGTGCCGTCAATAAAATCATCCAAGGCGACTGGCCGTGGCATGGTTCGCGCGATGCCGGAGACGGAGCTGTGGACAAAGCGTCCAAGGACAAGAGTGTGTGGCACAACAACCGGGGCCAGCGGGGTTGGAATCTTGTCTGGGGTGACGGACACGTTTCGTTGTTCCGTTTCCCCAAGAACTACGGCCCCGCACAAATCAACATGGCCGTCAGCCAGACCAACGCGTGGTGGTGACAGGTGCCGAGCTCTCCTTCAGTTTCAAAACGATTTTCACTCTTTCTCTGGACCGTGTCTGGCGGTTTGGTCTGTAATCTGCGCGCGGAAAGGGCTGTCCGTGCTCATTTGGTGGCGACCCAGGCCGTTACCTCTGATAAACTGGACCGTTGAAGATCTCGTTCGGATAAGGGATTTTGTTAATGAGTTCCCATGAGCGGTTCCATTTCACAAACTGGGCACTGCCACCAAACAACCCGATGACGGCTCCCCCCGGCAAACTGGTTGTGGTGCTTGTTCCGTTGGGGTTCGAGATGTTCCGCCAGTTGGTCGCGCCCGCATGACGGATGGACACTCCATTCCCGGCGTTGCCAGGAGGGGGAACGTTCGAAGCGTCGTTAAAATTAAACGAGTCCAGTTCGTTCTGCTCCCACATCAACCAGTCCGTTCCGAGAAAGTTGCTCATTCTGTAGGATTTCCCTTCTGGTGAAACGGAAGGTTTACCGATGTTATTATACCCTGCGATCGTACCGTTCCAGCAGTAGGAAGTGAGCTTGAGCGGCCGCCCCAGCCAGAGTTCCCTCAACCTTCCCGAACCGCGAGTCGCCACGTCTTTGGGACACCAACAAATGTGGTAGTCATTCAGGAACGGTCCAAGTTGGCTGATTTTGAAAAAAGCCACTTGGTTGCTAAACTGGACAGAGTTGACGTCCTTGCCGGCAGCCGATGTGGGGGAGGCAGGACCACCAGGAATGCGACCATTGTTCTTGGTTGCGTAAACCCATCCGTCCGGACCGCTGAGATCTCCTCCCCAGGTCGGATGAGCGTTGTAATCGTCGTTGTCACTGGCGTACAGGTGGTTGGCCAGCAGGATCTGTTTGACGTTGTTCAGGTCCAAGGTCAATTGGGCGCGGTCCTTGGCCTTGGTCAGCGCCGGCAAGAGCATGCCAGCCAAAATCGCGATGATGGCAATCACAACGAGCAACTCGATCAATGTGAAAGCACGGTTTGCTCTGCGGAAAAAAATGGGGCTGGCCATAGGAATGCTGTTTACGGAGGTCAATCAGGCTTCATCACGATCGTATCGGTTCTTCGCAGGTTCGCAGGTTCTTGTTCGCCACAAAAACCACCAAAATCATCGACCTCTCAAAGAGTCGTTGCAATGGTGACTTTGATTTTTTCAAAGTCACGGTCGATGGGCTTCTTTGCCGGCGCATCGTAGTTGTGATTCCCGGTGTCCGGCTCCAGCCATTTGAAGATCTCCGAGTGCCCGTCGGCGAACGAAAGATTCGCTCCTTTACTGTGTCGAGCTGAGGGATCGTTCTGCCAGATTTTCGTATCCACCTGAATAGCAAAATAGGTATCCTCCAGCGTTTTAGAACTTTCGTCGATGAAGACAAGTGCCTGAGAAGGAGACGGCGCAATGATATCCCCGTATTTCCTGTTCACTTTGTACTTCGGATTGACCCAATCCACGTCGCTATTCATCTGACCGTTCATCGAGAAACTGCGGACCCGTTTAAAGGGCCTGCCTTTGAGCTTAAAATCATCCGCCGGACACACATAAATTCCGGGCGATGAATTGTAAGGATACAGCGAGCCTGTCTTGATCGCATTCACATTCGTGGCACCCGGGAGTGCATTCACGTCGCTCCCGCCAGGAATCCACGAGTTCGGACCTCCTCCAATAAAATTCGGCACAATCTTGTCCTCGTTGTCGTTGGGATACATAAACCAGGCAAGTCCGAGTTGCTTTCCGTTGCTCAAGCAGGAGATCGACTGAGCCTTGGCTTTGGCCTTGGACAGCGCGGGCAAGAGCATGCCGGCAAGAATGGCGATGATGGCTATCACCACCAATAGTTCAATCAGTGTGAACCCTCTGAGCAACGGGTTGGTCCTAATCCTGTTCATAATAATTCATCGGAGTCTGGATTGCTGATATCATGCTAAACTGCGCCCACTGAAGGGCTGGGTCAAGAAAAGACATATTCAAAATTATTATCCAGGGATACTCCTGGAAAACGAACACGTCCGAACTTCGGCCGCGAACAGTGGACATGACCCTGACCCGTCACCAGTTCACCCCCATTTTTTCGTCCGGTGCAGGCGCGAGCTATGAGGTCGGGACGGTTGAGGCGCTCGAAGCGAGATTGGATCCGGTCACAGGCAGGCTGGTGCCCTTGCTAAGCGACAATTTGGTCGAGCGCAACAGTGTGCGCTCCGCGGCTCGGTCAACACCGGCTCGCTCATCCGGGATGTCGGGCGCATCAGCACCGCTTTCAGGGCCGATTTTTTCCGGTTCTTAAGGGGGGGGCCCGGGGACGATCGCGTCCTCGCAGCTGAGCGCCACCTTCCTCCGTCCTCTCTGGCGCAACGCGGGGTTCAAAGCGGAAATGGAAAACCTGACCCTGGCTGAGCGGAACCTGCTCTACGCCCTCCGCGATTTCACGCGCTTCAGGAAGCAGTTTTCCGTGGACACCGCAGCGGCTTACTACCGCGTCTTGCAGAGCCAGGGCTGATTCAAGAAAACGGAGCGCTGGCTTCCAGCCGGCTTTGGTTCAACGATCCGTCGGTCGCGCAGCCAAGCCGATTGGAAATCGGCGCTCCGGCCCCTCTGGCTGAGCATCCGCTGTTTTCTTGAATCAGCCCTGTTGCAGAGCCGGGATTCGGTGCGGAACACCTATCAGGGCTACCAAAACTTCAAGCGCAGCGCGGAACGGACGCGGGCGTTGGTCAAAGAAAACCGGGTCAAACTCGCTGAATTAGGCCGTCTGGAACAACAGGAATTGTCCCAGGAAACATTCTGGGTCGCCGCGATCAGGAACTACAAGCTCGCCCTGGACAATTTCAAGATCCTCCTTGGTCTCTCGACAGAGGCGAACATCGTTTTGGACGATCATGACTTGGAGCGGTTGGGGATTGTCCACCCAACGATCACGATGGAAGGTGCCCTGGAAGTGACCTTGGCGACGAGGCTCGATCTGCAAAACCTTCGACAACAGCATGAAGACTCCGGTCGCGCGATCCGCCTCGCATCCAGCCGCCTGAAACCGCAGGTGGACCTCGTTGCTTCCGCCGGGTTCGACAGCAAACAAGAAAGCGGCGCGCGCCTTCCGGTGCCGGATATCAACCGCTATCATTGGAGCGCCGGCCTGAACCTCGATCCTGGCCTCGACCGCAAGGCGGAACGCAACCCCTACCGAAGCGCCCTGATCCGACAGGAGCAATCGGCCCGGGCGCTGGCGGAGGCTGAGGACGGTGCCAAACTGCAAGTTCGGGAGGATCTGCGGACCCTGGACCAAGGCAAAAGGAGCTACGAGAACAGCGAGCTTGGCGTGAAACTCGCCGCCCGAAGAGTGGAAGAACAAGACCTCCTGGCGGAGTTGGGCCGAGGCCGCGCCCAAGACCAGGTTGACGCGCAAAACGACCTGACGGCGGCCAAAAACCAGCGCACCCAAGCGCTTGTAGAGCACACCGTCGCGCGCTTGCGGTTCTGGGAACATCTAGGCATCCTTTTCATCCAGGAAAACGGCCAATGGCTGGATAGTGCGAAGACTACGGATCTCAACAAACCTTAATCTCATGTCGAAACGCACCGCATGGCAATTGGCAGCCTTTCTAGGGGTCATCCTCCTGGGTACCGTCTTTATCAAATCGCGCGCCAAACCGCCCGACATCGGTGCCACGTTTCTCGCCCGGCGCGGCCCGCTCGATATCACCGTGCTCGAGGGCGGCGGCATCGAGTCGGAGGAAAAGGGAGAAATCAAATGTGAGGTCAAAGGGGGCCAGGGCATCAAGATCCTCAAGATTGTAGAGGAAGGCTACCAGGTCACTGAGCAGGATGTGAAGACCAACAAGGTACTGGTGGCATTGGATTCGTCCGACCTGCGCAACAAAATTCTTCAACAGGAAATCGCCTTCGGATCGACCGAAGCTTCGCTCATCGACGCGCAACAAGCCTACGACATCCAACTGAACCAAAACCTGAGCGACGTCAAAGCCGCCGAGCAAAAGGCAGCCTTCGCCCGCACGGACTTCGACAAGTACCTGGGCGATCGCGCGGCGGATGAGATCCTTGCGGAGTTGAACATCAAGGCCGGGGCTGTGCAGTTGCCCGAGTCGGCTGCGAACCTGATTCGAAAAACAGCGACCGAACCGACCTCCGCAACAGCAGGTCAGCCAGAGACTGCGGCGACTCCAAAGACGAGCGGCACCGCCACGGCCCCTACGGTCAGCACCTCTGGAGCCGACTCGGCGATCCTCTCAACCACCCTGGCGCAAGCCGCTGGTTTGCCCGCATCGGCGGCGTCGGCGACCATCGATTTCGCCAAGTACGCGGACATCAATCTGCTGGGCGACGGCGAGGCAAAACAGAAACTTCGAGAATTGCAGGACGGGGTTCAAATTGCCCAGAAAGAGCTCCAGCAGGCCCAGTCCCAACTCGAGGGAACGAAGCGCCTCTTCGAGAAAGATTTCGTCACCAAGATCGAGCTCCAAAAGGGCAATTGGCCTACGACAATACAGTGTTGAAAGTTAAGAAGGGCGATACCGCCTTGAATCTGTTTTCCAAGTACGAGTTCCGGAAGGCTGCCCAGGAGTTCCTGTCCAAATACACAGAATCTTTGCGCGAACTGGATCGCACCCGAAAAGGTGCCATCTCGAAACTGGCCCAAGCTGAGGCCAAACTAAAGTCAGCCCAGGCGCGGTCCGCCGTGGAGGAAAGGCAGTTGACGGAACTCAAGGAGCAACTCGGGAAATGCGTGATCAAGGCATCCCGTCCGGGCTTGGTGGTGTATGGCGCGGGCGGCGAAACGCGTTATTGGCGGGATGAGGAGCAAATCCGCGAGGGTGCCAGCGTGCGTGAGGGGCAAACAGTGCTGACGATCCCGGACATGCGAAAGATGTGCATCAAGGTGAAAATCCACGAGTCCTACATCAAGAAGATTCAAAAGGGGCAGTTGGTGCGCATCACCCCAGACTCTTTCCCGGAGCGGAAACTGGAGGGCAAGGTGAGCCAGGTCGGGGTGCTGCCCGATTCGGAAAACTCGTGGTTGAATCCCGACATGAAGGTGTACCGGACAACCATCTCGATTGAGGGCCAGCACGATTGGATCCGGCCTGGGATGAGCACCAAGGTGCAAATAGTTGCACGACGCTGTCCATGTCCCTCTTCAGGCGGTGAGTCCGCTCAATGACAAGAGAGTCTGCTACGTGGTGGAGGGAGGCAAGGTGGTGCAGCGCGAGGTCGAGGTGGGCGAATTCAACGACGAATTCATCGAGATCAAGAAAGGCCTCAACGAAAAGGAACGGGTTTGTTTGCGGACGCCAACTGGACTCGATGACAAGGGAGGATTTCAAGGGGAAAAAAAGGCGCCGGCAGGCAAAGAGACACCGAAGCCCGAGAACAAGGTGGTGCCGGCGGCGGTCGCGGTCGGCACTCTTCCGAAGTAGGCCCCTCGGTCACTCTGTTTTCTATCCATGGCTGATTGCCCGAACTCTGACGCCAAGACAGCAGGCGCGCTCGCCGGATTCACAACGGCCCTGCGTTCAAACATTTTGACCGGGCTACTGCGCGTGGTTCAACTCGGGATCCGAAGCCTCTGGTTGCATCGGCTTCGATCACTCCTGACGGTGCTGGGCATTGTTTTTGGCGTGTGCTCAGTCATCGCCATGCTCGCAATTGGGGAGGGGGCCAGTTTCGTGGCGCAGGAGCAGATCAAGAGTTTGGGCAGCCAGAACATCATTTTGCGGAGCGTCAAGCCGCCGCAGGAGCAAACAATCACCCAGCAAAGCGGCCAGTTCTTGCTGAACTACGGGCTCACTTACGCCGATATTCGTGCCATCCAAGCAACCATTCCCGGTGTGCTCGTGGTGGTGCCGGGACGCATCCTCCAGGACTTCGTTTGGAATATCAGCCGCCGTGTCGACTCCGAGATCCTCGGCACCGTCCCGTGGTACCCGCAGATGAGAAATCATCAGGTGGCTCAGGGACGCTTCTTCACCGATCTCGAGATGGAAACCAAATCCAGCGTCTGCGTCCTCGGCGCCGAAACGGCCGAGAAACTATTTCCCTTGGACGTCCCACTAGGGCGCACGGTTCGCGTTGGTGCCCGGTACTACCATGTCATCGGCGTCATGGAGCGTCAGGCCATGCAGACCGGGGAGGGCGACATTGGCCAGAACGCCGCGCCAGGCCTGGGCAGTCGCATCTATCTCCCCCTGGAAACGGTCAAAACCCATTATGGTGACGTCATCTTCAAGCGGCGCACTGGAAGCAGAGAAATGGAGAAAGTTGTGTTGCACGAAATTACGGTGAAGGTCGAGGACCGCGATGCGGTCGTGGATGTGTCGGTGGCGATCAAGGACCTGTTAAACCGAAAACATAAGAAGGCGGACTACCGGATGATTGTTCCGTTGGAATTGCTCAAGCGCGCGGCGGAAACGCAGAGGATTTTCAGCATTGTCTTGGGCTCGATCGCGGCGATCTCGCTTTTGGTGGGGGGCATTGGCATCATGAACATCATGCTCGCGAGCGTGACCGAGCGCACGCGCGAGATCGCCATTCGACGCGCCTTGGGGGCCAAGCGTCGCGATGTCATCTTCCAATTCCTGGCCGAGACTGTCATCCTCTCCGGTGCCGGCGGCATCCTCGGCGTGATCCTCGGGGTGGGCATCCCGCATCTCGTCACATTGTTCTCGGGCATGCCCACAATCGTCACGCTCTGGGCACCCCCGCTGGCGTTCACATTCTCCGCCATCGTGGGGGTCGTCTTCGGCATCTACCCCGCCCTCCGAGCCGCGCGCATGGATCCGGTCGAGGCCCTTCGGCATGGGTAGCACCTTCATCATTCACACCGCTCTAAAATCGCAGTCCGAAAGCGCCGCCCCAATTCCTCCGTTTTTCGCCATCCGGATCCGACTCGTCATCGGCATGTCCGACCGTTGCTTTCGAAAACAGCGGGAATGATGACGATGACGATCACGGTTACGGTTCTGAACTTAGTAAAACGACCCTGTTTAGCCTGATGCTCGAGCAACTCCAATTCCCTGCTCCTAATCGTAATCGTAATCGTAATCGTAATCGTAATCGTAATCGTAATCGTAATCGTAATCCACCCCTCTGTTTCAAGGGCAACAACCGAGGATTACGATTACGATTACGGTTACGATTAGGAAAAATGGAAGAATTGGGGTTGCGCGTCCAGATCACGATTTCAACCGATTTTACTGAGGTCTGAAGGTTCAACAGGGCCGTTTTACTGAAATCAGAGGGTGTTAAGCCGCTGCCGTGTTGCCGTCGTTGAGCAATCGCACCTCGCGCTGAGGGAATGGGATCTCGATGTTTTTAGCGCAGAACATTTCAACAATGGCCTGGTTGATTTCCGCTGCGGCCGGGTAGTAGTCCGCGAGGTCCACCCACGGTTTGATGGCGATTTCAATGCTGGAATCCCCCAGCGACGAAACACCCACCACCGGCGCGGGATTTTTAAGCACCCGGCTATTCTGGGCGAGGATCTCTTTTACAACGGCCAGCACCTCCTCCAGATTTGACGAATAGGCGACGTTGACGGTCAAGCCGAGTCGTCGAATCTTGCCATAGTTGTGCAAGATCTCCCCGACGATCTTACGATTTGGAATGACGACTCTCGACTGGTCATCATGCACCAGCACCGTTGAAAAAAGTTCGATAGCAGCCACCTGGCCATGCACGCCGACAATCTCGACGTATTCATCAACACGGAACGGTCGAGTGCAAATGATCGTCAGTCCGGCAACAACATTGCCCAGAACACCTTGCATTGCCAGGCCGATGCCGACGCCAGCCACACCGATACCCGTCGCCAACGGGGCAACGGCAACCCCCAGTTTCTCCAACGCCAGCACCAGGGTGAAGCCGATCACTCCCAGCTTCACCATCCGCACCAGGAGGCTCCGCACCGGAGGTTCCATTTCCCTTTTTGCCAGCGTTCGCGTGACCATGTTGCCCACCCACCGGGCGGCCAGCATGCCAACACCCAAGATGAGCATGCCACCAAAGATGTCCGCGCCCTTGAGGACAAGAAAGTCAACGAGTCTCTGCTGCAGTTGAAGCAAAAGTGTGTCCGAAAAGATTTCTTTCATGGCTTGAAAATAAGGACCGAATTTTAAGAAGTAAATGTGGAAACGGATCCAACCATCACCCAATGTCCAGCACCATCGTGGACCCGTTTCGGCGTGAGCCACTCGAGTCGAGGGTGCTCTTTTCGGCGGACGTTGCGGACGTTGCGGTCTTGGGGTCTGCGGGTTCGCACATGAGCAAACCTTGCCGCATCAGATCATGACTGTGGCACTCTGGATGGAGGAAGCGCTCGAGGAAAGAGTCGATGCACTCTTCGCGGGGGCCAGGATGGAGCTGATTCCCGTAACACACGAGAGCGATGGGCTCAAGTCTGCTGAGATCCGTGAGGTTCAAAGAGGCGCTGAGCTGCACATCAATCCCAGCTAACTCATAGATGCCCCCTACGGTTTGATCGGTGGACTCCTGCCAATGACCAGGGACTTGCTGACTCAAATCCGAATCAAAAAGGTCGAAATGATCCGTGGCAGCGGTTCGCGTGACCATGATGGCCCTCGCGCTTGTTCTTGCGTCCAGTGTCGCAACCACCTCAAGTGTTTCAAGTGGTTTTCTTCCTGCTCACCAAACCAATCGATCTTTTTGCGATTTTCCTGCTCGTTTTGACTTTGGAGACCGTGCCCATCTTCAAATATCTCGACTTCACTTTGTCGAGCAATGCATCCCGCCTGTCGAATAATCGCTTGAGCTTGCGCGGTTTGACTCGGGCCAGCAAATACGCGGTTAGCAAGGGCAGGGAAATGGTTGAGTCCACATAGGCCACCACACAATCGGGAAGCGTGTCCGGGTCCACTTTGCCCCAGCTAACGGCCTCGGCGGGTGTCGCACCGCTGAGCCCCCCTGTGTCGGGTCGGGCATCCGTGCATTGGAGGAAATAATCGTGGCCCTTTTCCGCGATCCCCATGACCTCCTGGATTTGCGGTTCGGTTTGGAGTATGAAATTTTTGGGCGAACCTCCGCCAAGGATGAACACCGAGGACTTGTGCCCTGACGACTTGGCCTCGAGCACGATCGCCGCAGTTTGGTTGACGTCGCGGTTCACATCGATCAATAGGGAAGAACCTCGCAACGCCATCGCGGCCACGTTCATCCCGATGGAGCTATCGCCGGGGCTGCTGGTGAACACGGGCACGCCGCACTCGTAGGCGGCGGCCAGCACGGAGCTGTCCACCAGTCCCAGCTTTCGAGTGCGTTCGGAGACATATTTCCCGAGCAGGTAGTGGAATTCGTCGCTCCCCATGATCCGTTGAAACTCCGGTTCTTGAATCACTTGCCGCACGAACGCGTCGGTGTCGAGAAGGACATTGTAGTCGAAGATCACGTCGTAGATGCGGATCACGCCTTCCTTGTGCAGCGCCACGTCATCCAGGAATGGGGAGCCCGCGTACAGCTTCATATCGAGGCCGTAGTGCAGGTCGTGATAGAGGTTGGCCCCAGTGGAAACGATCCAATCGACGAAACCGGCCTTGATAAGAGGGATGATGCAGGATTTGCCCAGTCCTGCGGGCGTCAGAGCACCCGTCAGGCTCATGCCGATGTAACCCTCCTTTGGCAGCATCTTTTCTGTAAACAACTTCGCAGCCTCGCGGATGCGCCCTCCGTTGTAAGCCAGGAAGGTTTGGTCGATAAGGTCCGCGACGGCCGTTTCCTTGCCAATGCCCAATGGGTTGAGTCTTGGATAGGCCGCGAATTTCTTGGACGCCGGTTTGCTCATGCGCGGCAGTCTTGCCAAATCGGTCTCAAAGGCAATGAATTTGTATGGCTATTTCATAGTTCTTGCAGCCCAGGAAAAGCTGATGGCGGGGTAGGTCGGTCAACACAGGATCACTTAGGGTCCACCGATTCGGAACCCTCCGCTTATGGAAGTGATGTCCTTTGTCGTCCGAGTTCGATTTTGCCACGGCCTCCATGCCAGGAGCGTCGCATATCAATACGCCTCAGTTCGAGTTCGCGGAGGGAAAAATGAGGGACGATCTCGCGCAGGGTTGGTTCCGCGCGCTCCGGCACAACCCGGCCAAGCTTTGGATGCTCACGGAGCAGTTCCAAGTTTTTAAGCAGCGCCAGGCCGATCTTGCGGCCCGCGCGATCTCCCCGAACGCGACGGTCGCGGTCCCGGAATATGTCCGACGACGGATCAGGGGAACTCTCTGCCCAGCCTCCGTGAGGCGGTCCGGTTGATCCCGGCCAAAAGTCCGGCCTGGGCGCGCTTGGCCCTCTTCGAAATCAATCAGGATGCGACACAGCATCCGCGGCGGTTGGTCTTGGCAGCCTTATCGTCCGTCCCTTTGGTGTCCCTAGGACGATCGACAGCGGTTCGACTCGATTTGATTTTTCGGCATGTTAACCATAGTCGAGGTCACTCCGGGACAATACATCGACAACGGCAGCCAGTGCGTCAGCGGCCTCCATTCCGCGTGCGGTAATCGTGATGTGCGAGCCGGCTTCGAGCCCATTCCTAACGATCGAAGTCTCACCAGCGACTACCGCAGCGCTGATCTTCTTTTCTCAGCCGAGCGCGACCACACTCACAATAGATCTTGCATCGGCCATTTCTCCGTTGTGCGTGATCTCGATGGACGAACCGAATCTTCGGGCTGTTTTGTTGATCACCGCTGAGGCTCGAATACTGAGTCGCCACTTCAGTTCGAAACCGCATTCAACTTGGTGTTGAGACTTTTCTTGCATGGGGAACACTCCGCAACATCGTCAATCAAGGGGCATGCGTCGCGTCTGCAAGTCCCAACGTCAAGTGCCTACGATCCGTATCCACGAACCCGGCGCGCCGATACACTGCCAGTGCCGCCGCATTATCTCTCCCAGTCTCGACGTGTATGGCTCGTGCACCATGGCTCGCGCAGAAGTTCCGAACCTCTGCCAGTGCCGCCTTGCCAAGTCCAATGCCGCGAAACGCCGGCCGAACAAAAAAGTCGTCGACGATGGCAGTCGGCCCGCCGTACTCCATGCTGTAACAGAGCGCCAAAACCACGTATCCGACATCCTTGGAGTTGGACTCGACTCGATGGTTCGGTGATGCTCCGCGAATATCAACCGCCGTTTTCACTTTCGTGCGGAGTTCGTGCATGGACCAAGCCGCTGATCAGCAATCCTGGCAGCACCACGACGACACCCTCGTCATCAGAGATCACAACCCGCCCGCCGGTCGGTGGAAGATAAATATGGTCGAAAGTCGGAACGGCATACTCGCGCCCGTCCCCAGTACGGACACCAAACGGAATGAAAGGGGTAATCTCTAAGTGCTTTCGGATGTCGCCTGTCATAACTGGGTCAGATTACGTCAATTCTGAAACCCAAGCAAGCACTCCAACGAAAATCGAACTTGCATCAAAACCATCCCACTCTGCTGGGAGCCGATGGGAGTTACCGAGCGTCAGGTGAGCGACCGCTGCCGTCAGCGCACCGTGGCGATCGGGAAAACTGTCCCCAATCACCGGGTGTCTCGACCTGATGGTTCGGCGTTTCGTCCATTATCGGTAAGCGTCCTTGCGGTGCCTGACTCGCTGAATCTCGATGATATGGGTATCACTGAAGACCTCGTAAACGATCCGGTAATCTCCCACACGAATGCGATAGTTACGTTCGAAGCCGGAGCTCGACCTGATGGTTCGGTGCCGTCACGTCCGCCACTGAACTCCTTTGAACGGTCCCGGTAAATCCCTGAAAACCCCACCCAAAAGCGCGGCGTATTCGGCATGTCACTGCGAAGGAATTCCTCACACAAATACGCGGAGGGAAATGCAATAGAACGGGACTTTTTTCGACCCCCCGCTTCCCCTCTGTGCCTCTGTGGTTCAAATGAATCTCTTTTTTTCACCACAGAGACACAGAGGCACAGAGAAAGGACCGAACCTCATGACAAGTGCTCCGTAACCGGAACGCCTGGCAGCGGTTCGTCTCGACCTGATTGTTAGCCCTTCCAAGCCGTGACAAACTCATCGGCGTCAATCCCCGCCTGCCGCAAAATGCCACCCAATGTGCCAACCTTTAGTTCCCGATGCAGCGGAACCGGGCACCCTTTTGCACCTCGGCGCATCAGCACGTGACTTCCGCGTTTTCGGACCTGCACAAATCCGAATCTCTGCAAAACAGCAACACACTCTCCTCCGCTGATCCGTGGTAGCTTAGGCATTGGACACTTCGAAGGTCGTCAGCAGCGGGCGCGCTCCAAAAACGCTTCCAAACTCCTCCAAATACAGCTCGGTGGCTTCCTTGAGATTGGCCAGCGCCTCTGCCACGCTCTCTCCTTCAGTAGTCGTGCCGGTTTCCGGATTGAGCGCCACGTAGCCTCCCTGGGGATCGGGTGTCAGAACAGCGGTTAAGGTCATACCACTAGAGTAGTCGGCAAGATTAGGCTGTCAACAAGGCTAACGTTTCAGCGACGGGAACCAGCCCGCGACCCGTCCGCCGTAGCCTTGGCGAAGGTGGATGACACGCGTATTTCACTCTGAACGAAACGGCTGGCTCCCGTTAGATGGACCGATTGGTTAGCTTGTCAGATTCCAACTCACGACTTTCGGGGCAGCCAAGGGGCGAATGCCCCGAGGATTGTGCACCCAAGTATCACAATGATGCCAATGACACCGGGTAGTCCATCAGAGCCTACGAAATACTCGTAATTGTCGAACGTTACTAGCCCAGCTGTCACAATGAGAAGGAAGCCCGATACGAATCCCGCTCCATGGACTTTTTCATTGCGGAGATGCTGCCAGAAACGCGGCGATGCGCAAGTGTCACCGAACGACCCGGGTGAGCGACCCCGCGCCACTGATGCCCGGCATGGAACAGAGACGCTCCCGCGGGGCGCTGGATCCGGTTTGTTCGCCCTGCTCAAACTTCCTCCGGTTTGGTCAAATCCCTGATGATCCTTCTTGCCAGCAGTTCGTTGATCTCCCGATGTCTCGGAACCGGCTGCGATCGACCAGTTTTCGGATTGTGGTAAATGTCGTGCTTCCCGCCATGTCGAAGAAGCGCACAAGCCGCGCTCTCCAACTGGTCGATGAGGTCGCGTCGTTTCACGCAACCTCCAACTCCTCTTCCTTTCTGATGCCGGGTATCTCCTCCGACGTGAAAGTCTGGAACAGATCTCGAAGATGCTCCTTCAGATCGTCCAGGCCGTCGCCCTGCGTCCAGTGATCTGGATAGTCGTTGAGGTATCCGAGATACCGGCCGTCGCGCTCTTTCCAATACGTGATCCTCGTTTTCATGTGACCACTCTCGCACGCCACTGAGCCTATGGCGAGTCAACAATTTTCTGGCGAACGAATCAGCTCACCGACCGCCGCCGTCAACCGGTGCTCCGCTCTGCAACTCAGCCTTCATGTTGCTCGTGATGCTTCGAACCGACGCGACGGGCGGCGGTTCGCGTGGAGCGACTTGTTCGGCAATGTCTTACGCAACTTCTTGCATAGGTCGAGTCTTCGGAGTCGGTAATGTTCGGCTCGTCGTCCCGAAGTGGCTCAAGACTTCCTCAACCACCTCGCAAAGCTCCGCATAGAGTCGAACCGGCTCATCGCCATGAATCCCCGTGATCAAGTCCGGGCACTTGCCCACATAAACTTGGTCCTCTTCGCTCCACTCGACCCACTTGTGGTACTGATCGCTTGTTTTCATTGCTCCACTCGGTCAATCGCACGCCTAATCTGACTCTCCTGGTAGTGCCTCGCGTCATTGCCGGCACCCCCACTGAGCGTCACTGCGCCCGGATACCGGGCATGCGAACATTTGCGGTGAGAGCCTTTTCCCCCGCCTGGAATCTCGTAGAAACCAGCGTCAAGCAGTTCCCCGATCAGCTCTCGGTCATTCGGGAATTCGATCATGCGGCTCAGGCTCGACCGATGGAATTTTGGCAAGGATAGCGTCGATATCGACTTTCTTGCCGCGTTCGGCGCGCTCGCTCAGATAGCGCTCGGCATCCAATGCGGAGAGCTTCTCGGCGAGCGCGCTGCTGACCAGTTGATTGACGGAAACGCCCTCGTCGCGCGCCAGACGCTTGGCGTGCTGATGAATGGAATTGGGGAGTCGAATGCTCAGTGTGCTCATGGTAGTACGGATGGAAACAGTGCGAGAAGTTTTGGAGGTGTGATGAGGCGGACGCCCAAAGACGATGCGCCGTCGAAGTCAGAAATGTTGTAGGTGACAAGGTAATCGGCGCTGGCAGCGACCGCCGCCTCCAGCACCATATCGTCCTTCGGGTCGCGGACTAGAGGTCGCCAAAGGAAGTGAACTTTGTGCTGGCTGGAAGCGACGACGAACCAGTCAAGGAACGCGGTAATCTCGGATGTCGAGAGGTGTGGCAACAGTTCGGGGCGGCTGGCGACATCGTCATATTCGAACATTAGAGGCGCGGTCACTGCGGGGCGAAGCACGCCAGCCCGCACCAAGCGGATGAGCCGAAAAGAGGCCCCTGTGGCGGACTTGAGAGCTGAAATGATGACGTTGGTATCCAACACGATGAGCACTGTGGTATCATCTGCGATACCGCAACTAAGTCAAGCGCGCGAGCAACGGCTAACGTTCCGGCTCAGCGACCCCGCGCCACTGAAGCTCGGCTTGGAACAGAGACGATCCCGCGGGGTTAGATGTCATGAAGGGTTCGAGTGGTAACCCCACACGAGGTAACACTAAGTTCAATGAAAACATATATCCTCAAACCCATCAGGGTACGCCATCGTAAACACGAACCCTGCCCTGGGCAAGCTCAACGATCCCTTGATCGACGCCACCGTCTCGGTCACTCCCGCCCCAACCGAGCCCGTGATTCTGCGACCGGCTCCATTGCCGTCCGCAACCGTCGCGCTACCGCCGAGGCAACCGCTGCCTACTCCGATGATCGATCCCATCAAACCAAGGCTCAAGCTGGGCCTGGACGTGCATCTTGAGTTCATCATGGCCATGGCGCAGAGGTCAGAGTGTTGCAAGAGCGGATCACGCGGTTGCGACAGCATCGTTTGCACCCGGAACTGCGGACAGGCGGTTTGAACCTGCAGGAGTAGACGGGTGCCACGGGGATACGGGCCACAGCACGGTATCGATTGCCCTCAGACGGTTCGAGAAGCGACTGCGGAAGAGCCAAGTCGAACGAGATCGACTCAACCAAGTCTACCCATTGTTGAATGTCGAGATGTGACCCCACGGCCTGAGCCAGGCGCGGATGATCCAGGTGACCGGTGAAGGCAAGGTGCTCCCGCGCCTGCGGGACGGGAGACAATCGCCTCGGGCGATTTCCCGAGGCAGCCAGTGACGATCTGGTGGCGGGTCCCAAGCGCAACTTCCAGATTTTCGAGCCACTGTCCCGCGCCTGCGGGATGGCCGAAGTGACCCAACACATCCCGGGGAAGGGAGATCACCAAATCCGCTATTACGGATGGTATTCCAACAAGAATCGCGGGCAAAGAGCCAAGGCTCCACCCGCGGTCGCGGTGGCGGAGCCTCAGGAGAGCGGAGCCAAGCCTCTGGCGCCTGGGGGCAAGCA
>CAMBEJ010000016.1 GCA_945865375.1 Akkermansia muciniphila
TTGGCCCCTTTTCGACCGTGTCCTTTGGCCTTGGACTTCTCCTTGGCTGGCGAGGATTCCTTTGGAAAAACGGTGGCCGTTTTCTCCGTTTTGGCCCCGAAGATCAAGCGCTGCAGCCGAGAGATCGTGGTTTTCTTTTTCTCGATCAAGCCCATCACCCATTGCAGCGTCTTCAACAGACCCGCCACCTGCCTATACATCCCCTCGGGCAGGAGTTTCTGCAGGCTCGCCAACAACTCCTCCAGTTTTTCGGCGCTCAAACTAATGATCTCTGGCGCCTGAGCCTGACTCATCGCGAGAGCTCCCTTCGAAAATATCTGGAGAGCGGGTAAACCAACAGCTCCTTCAGCGAACGATTAGCCCGCTTGGTTTGATCGTCCTTGCCTCGTCCGGTGGTCATCCCTACCAGGATCCAATTGGCCGCCCGGTAACAGGTTCCTTTGAACCGCTCAGGATCAATGAAGGTCTCCAGCAAATGAATCGGGTGATGATAAAGCTTTTGCCAGCCGGCCGAGATCACCCCGGCGGTGCGGGCCAACAGATGACTGGCCAGATGCCGAACCTTCACCCAAGGCAAGATCAGAAAGCGCGTGTTATACGCCAAGAGATGAATATTGGCCCGGCGCTGGGGCGCGCTCCATCCGATGAACCGGTCTCGCGCTCCCAGATGTCGGGGCGAGGAAGACCAGGCCATGCAGGCAATCGGCGTTGCTCCAGCGTAGTAAACATACTTGAGATGTTCGCCCATCGGCTGGGTGTAGCCCAGATAATGATGAGCCTGCATCAGTCTGCCAAAAAGCTTCTCCTCAGGAGTACGCCGAACCTGCCGGATCTCCACCGGACCCAACCCGGAAAGCAGGCACTCGATGCGATCCCAAGACCGGTCCGACAAAGGCGGTGGCTGCGCTCGCCGCGCCAAGGGATTGGGGGGCGACATCCGTTTGACCGGAAGCTCAATCAATCCGGCCCGATGCATTCCCAACAAGAGACCCCGGCAGACCATGTCCCGTGGATGCCCATTGGCTTGAACCCAGTTCCATGCCAGACACTCATTACGGCCGTTCATCTTCAACATTTGCCGGGCCTGAACCTCATCGACTGGGGGTAGTTCCGCAGTGCGTAGCAGCACATCCCCCATGCCCACCACCAAAACCACTTCCCTGGTCTTAGCCCCCAAGGAGGAGAAGACGGTTTTCAGATGTTCGGCAAAGAGGATCCCCATGCGGTTCATCCCGGTCGGCTGAGCTCCATTGGGCTCCTCTTTGCCGAATACAGGGGTCTCGCAGAGGGTGTAACTCAGCAGGCTGTATTTGTTGGCCTCGTTGCGCTGGACTAAAACGGCCTAGGTTGTGCGTGCGCCCAGGACGATGGCTGCGGTTTGACCCCGCGAAGCCGAAAAACGGCTGGAAATCGGCACGCCCATGGCCGTTTAGTCAGACCACCTGACAAGTTGCTCCCTGCAGGGGGAAGCACCACTCGTCATTCGTGGAATCTTCCCGGCTGTCTCAAAATCGTTCATTCGGAAATCTTTACCCTCGCCGTGCTTAAGAGATGTTGTTTTGTCAGCGAGACTCAATACAATCGCCCAGCGCACTCGAGTGTCCAGGATCGGCCCGGGAGGACCTTACTATTTGGCCGCCTTCACGCAAGCGCCATGTGGATTTTGTCATCCGCAACTCTACCGCAGACGCAGGCCTGGATCGATGCGGAATGAAGTCAGAAGGTTCCCCAGCGTCCAGTGAAACTTCGCGAATCTTTTCGTTTCCGTCGTCAAGGTGAATTCCACAATACTGTCATCAAAAAGAACTGTCGCCAAACGGATCGAAACAGAAGGACGGCCTTCAGCACGCCGCTCCAAATCAAATGCCACGCCCTCCGCGCCACTCGTGTGGCAAATAAAGTCTTGCTCGATCTTCGAATCGGCATACCGGGCGGCAACTTCTGCGCGAGCGCTGTCCGATCTCAGATCCTCGCTCGTTTTGGTGATGCCCGGGATGAATCTAATCACAATGCTCGCGGTGAAATCCTCTGATAGAAAAGTCACTGTCTTTTCGGCGGCGCTGACGCTGATGTTCCAGCGGGGCGGTGGGAGAAAGGAGTAGGGCTTGGTGCCCGTCATCACCACATAGCTGGTCACCTCGCCCCTTTCGGAAGAAATCAGCAGGGGCTGCGTAAACATCTTAAAACCGTCCGCCGCGCGGGCGTCCAAGTGCAAGAGTGTGCTTAGGAGAAAGAGCGCGGCCAAGCTGCGAATGGAGTGCCGAGTGTGGCTCACTGCAATGTGTTCGGAGCCAAGGAAGCCCATTGACTGCGGATGACGGTACTTAATTCGGGGGTGCTCGGAGGCAGTTTAGCGGGATCGAGGAAGGTGGTGTCCCAGCTCCACGTGCGCGTGGGTGTCTCGAAAACATCGGAGGTTGCCCCGCAAGGCGCGGTCGCAATCTGGCTGGGGTAAAGGACGACCAGCGAACCGCTGAATGCCATCGTTCTGCTCCCCCAATGTTCAAGAAACCGGATTGTGCCCTCCGCCCCACCGCTCTAGTAACCTCCTCCTGAGGGTGCGATACCCGCAATAAGGGCTGCGTTGAGTGTGGCAGTTTTTGAGACAGTTCGCTGCCCCAAGCTGTCGCCGCTCTTTGAATCCTTCCATTCATTGGAGAGGAAGGTGAACGCATCGCACACCAAGGATGCTCCGACACGTTTCGAACGATCCGCGACGGTTTTATTTCCGACCCTCATTGTCGGTGCGTTGTAATCTCCCTGGACATACAGTGGGTTAGGTGTCGAAACGGTCAGTCCACCTGCTGGTAGAAGGATGCCATTCAGCAGTCTGATCCCGGACATCGTCAAGGAGTTTTGTATGCGTGAGTCGCTGATATACAAAGTTTTGGGTTGGCGACCAAGAAGCCCGGTGAGTGTGCCAACTTTCGAGTTGAAGGAGGTGATGTCTATTTGAGTGGTGCTGATGGTCAGGCTTTGACGTTTGTCGAAAAAAGTGATGTTTGTGGCCACAAAAGTGGAGATCGTGGACTAGGGAATCGTGACTGCGAAATTGTTGTAAGCACCGCTTGTGGCGACAACCTTCGAATCCGAAACAAGGATGACCAAATCGGCTTTGTTATAATAGCGTTGGCGGCCCATGGGGGAGGTAGCCAATTCCGCGACGGGCGGAATCTCAACGATCCCCCGGAGATTCGCGGGGCTGTTCGCCACCCCCATCGGGAGTTTGAGAGATTTGACTCCTTCGGTGCGTCCGGCTTTGTAGATAATCGTTGCTGCTGTCCGATTAACCGGATCGCCAGGACTCCTGTCATGAAGAATCGTTTTTGTCGTTGTCACCTTTCCACTGAAAGTCAATGTCTTGGATGGTTCCACGTAGATCATGCTGTTGGCATGGACAGGCCCTGTCAACGTCCAGGTATCGATCGGATTATACTCCATATCAATGCCAAAGAAAATACCGAATTCAAAGATGGGAATTGAGACCAGTCCTACTTCCCTCTTGACGGCACTGATACTCTTTTGGTTCTGAGAGTTGAGCAGTTTAACGTTCGAAACGACGCTGTAAGTGGATCGATAACCGCTCATTTTGGAATAACCAGCCGGAAGCGGGCCCCACGCCCACGGCGCCACGCGCTGCACATAAGTTGACCCGACGCTTCCCTGAGCATTGTTAAACTCGTATTGACCTCATGCAGGGTCTTCCGACTTCGTCGGCACCATGGCCCGGTAGGTGGACAGATTGTTGTAAACTTCTGATTCATCCTCCGTTTGATAACTCTGACAGATTGCTGAAAGCACCTTGTCCGTGGCGGCCTCGGCTGCGGAACCGCTCTTGAAAAACTCAATGTTTCTTTCTGTTTGCACGGCGCTGCCCGAGGTCCAGCTCATGGCCGCGCTCAAAAGCATCAAGCTCACTCCGGAAACCATCGACATGATGATGGCATAACCCTCATTCGTCCGATTGATATGGAGTTGGATGTGCATGGAGATTAATCCGCGCGAAGCGTGACCTTGGTCTGCAACTTATAGGCATTGTAGTATTTGCCAGGCCCGATAGGGACGCGAGACCCTTGCAATTCATAAAAATCAAGCCGAACGTCCAGCACGTAGTTTCCGCTGCGATTTGCGATCGTGGTGCCCTTGTAATTCTGACAAGTAAACACCGTTGAGTTACTGCTCGCTTCTGCAATTAATCTAGGGCTGGAAGGCGCGTTGGTCAACCGCTTGAGTGCTTTGTCGGTCTAATCCCGGTAATACCGGATGAAAACGTTCGTGGAGGCGGTGGGATAAATTTGAATGGAGTTGCCTTGTTGAGGTGTGTTGATCGCGATCTCGGTGAAGCTGGACACCGTCCCGGTGCCTATCTTAAGCGACAAGGCTGACCGAATTTCCGTGCTGAGCAGGTTAATGGCTTTGCGAGTGGCATCACTGGCCCCTAAGCGTTCCTGGGTGATTCCGTACATGCTGAGACCAAAGTAATGCCCCGTCATGACGCCTCCAATCACGAACAAGAAAACCACGCTGGCCACCATGATTTCCGTCACGGTGAAACCTGCCTGCCCAAGCCAGTCTGAGCGCTCAGTGCTCGGGTTGACTGGAATCAGCACTTTCATGGGTCGCCGCTGCCGAAGCCATCA
Source organism: Akkermansia muciniphila (assembly GCA_945865375.1). Classification (GTDB taxonomy): domain Bacteria; phylum Verrucomicrobiota; class Verrucomicrobiia; order Limisphaerales; family F1-80-MAGS106; genus F1-80-MAGS106. The sequence continues at coordinate 4,641 of CAMBEJ010000016.1, forward strand.
CTGAATTCCTCATCATGTAAGAGCCCAAGCTGCACCCTCATTATCGAGGCTTGTCACGCTTTTCCGCGGGTTGACGGGACATCGCATCCGGTTCACCATTCTGATATAATGCACTAGGAACAAATCCTGTCTATGGCGCATTTCCGCCAGTCACCGGTTCTCATTTCACCTGGTAAAATCGACGGGCGGCCCGTTTCTCGCTTGAACGGCCTCGATTGCCGAGTCGAACTTGCCTGCATCAAGCCTGCTTATTGGTCTGAGCTCCGGTAAACGCTGAGGGTGTTCGTAAATATGCCGCGGTTCCCTGAGCGCCACGAGCACTCAACACTGATCATTTTCACCGGAGGATTGACGCAAACCGTCGTGATTGTCACCACGTTGGTTCCATAAGTTTGATTAACGCCAACGGTTGGCATGTCGAAAAGTCCCGCCACGGTTGGGAAATTGGTGCTCACCACTTCATCGACGGCGGGGTAGGCGGCCGAGTCCCATTTGGCGGCTCGCACCTGTTCGATTCGCTGGGAAGCTTGGAAATTGGCTGCTTGAGAGCAGGCCAACCATTCCACACGCTGGGAGGACATGACGTAGGCTTGAATGACACCCCCTATGGTGATGGAGGATATCGGGGCGGACATGATCACTTCGATCAAGCTGCTTCCCGCGCAACGCCGGGACCGTCGAAGACTCTTTGCCGGGCAATAGTGGCTGTGTCCGATGGAAAAAAAGCTCATGACTTGACCGAGAACACCTGCGGGCACCTGATTGCGCACATCCAAACATCCGCTCGGACTGAGCTCGGCTGATGGAGATGGCGACTTAAAACGCATGGGTCATAGTGTACCATAAATTCGTTCTGTCTATAGCGTATCTGCGTTAACCCAGAAGGGGAGGGTGCAGGCACACGGGGAAGGGCAATCGATCGTTGGGTCACAAATCCATGCGGAACTCAGGCACACGCACACAAACGGGACGTCCGGATTCGGTGCTGCCAAAAAACGTTCCCTTGGCTGTGCTCGTGCTGTGGATACCGTGGAAGCTATTGTAGCTGAAGGTCTGTCCAGGGGCCAGACGAGGTGTCTGACCCACGATCCCATCACCCTCTATCACAAGCAGTTCGCCATGGCTATCGGCCACGATCCACTTGCGTCCGACGAAGGTTACCGTCTCCTCCGAATCGTTGTGGATGGACAGAAAATAAACAAAGGAATGAGAGCCTCCAGGGTGTGTGCTCGTGTGTGGCTGATGGACCAGTTGATCCACCGTGACCGATAAACCAGTAAGTTCTTCAAAGGGAACAGGCATGGGCTCAGGGCAAAGGATAAGCGCGTGGAATCCAAGCTCGAAAAGTCATGATTTGAGACTCACCTGCGCCGGATTAATCGCGCGGTACTGGCCCTTATTGGCCGTGATCTCGAATGCCCGGGGTACTGACTCCAGGCCTGGCAACACATGGGTGATCATGGGTCGCAATTGGACCCGGCCCGTGGCGACAAGGCGGACCGTGTGTTCGAGATGAGCTTGGGTGCTGATGTCCGGAAACAAATAGCGCAGGCTGCGTTCGCGCAGCAGGTCAACGTTCAACTCGAACGGCTCGCCAAACCAGGAAACCCCAATGATCTTTCCCCCGGATCGGACGGCCGCCATGGCGTCTCTCACGGTTTGGGTTCCCGCCAAGCCCTGTTTGGGACTGCCGCCTGCGCATTCGAAGACGATATCGGCCCCATTTCCACCTGTCAGATCGCGAATGGCCGCAGCCACATCGCCAACCCGGGGGTCTAATGCATGATCCGCCCCGAGTTCCTTCGAAATAAGCCGAGACTCCTCACGCACATCCACCGTGATGATCAGCCCAGCACCGCTTATCCGCGCGATCTGCAGGCATTCCAGGCCCATGCTGCCCTGGCCGAAGATCGCCACCGAATCCCCCATCTGAATCTCGGCCGTCTGGACCGAGGCGACGCTGTCGCTAAGCGATTGCAAACAAGCGGCTTCGCTGTCCGAGATTCGATCATCCACTTTGACCAGCGCGCACTCTGGCAACGAAGCGATTTCACAAAAACAGCCAGGTAAATCGAAACCGATCACCGGCCCTTGGCGGCATAGAAAGCCGCGCTCAGAAATGCAGAGAGGACAGGTCCCGCACGGGAGTTTTGCCCGCGCAGCAATTCGATCCCCGGGTTTGAAACCGATCACACCGGGTCCGACCTCAACGATGCGCGCGCAGAACTCATGGCCGAAGAGCTGTACGGGGGCTTCGGTTTCAAGACGGCGTTTGATCCGCGCGTAGGCCAATGTGGGGATCCCAAAGGCCAGTTGAGCCTCCGTCACACTAGGCTGCACACAGAGCGGTTCTGCCAGAACATGGCCTGGCCGCAACACCGGCACGGGCACGTCGTCGAGTCGAAAATCGCCAAAAGCATAGAATCGCCAAGCTTTCATAGGTTCGAGCAGTGGGTGAGGTGGGAGAATTTTTGGAGAGTGTGGCAGTCAGGAGAGACCAGCCCTCGATTTCCCCCCGCCGACATCACGACTTCCGCCACGTAAATGTCCCCGCGGGAATCGATGCAGAGGTCGTGCGGGGCGAAGAAATCTCCGGTCGCCCTAGGATGAGCGCCACCGCCCCACCGCGCCAGGACCTGGCCGTGTGGTCCTAAGATACTCACCCTCCCTCCGGTTGCATCGGGCGTAGGGGATTCCGTTCCCGGCCACATCCCCGATTTGTAGCCGAGTTCGGCGACCAGGAGATGACCTTCCTTGTCGAATGCGACCTGACAGGGACGGGCGATGTGAGGCCATTGCTCAAGAAACTCGCCAACGGGTGAAAAGAGTTGGATGCGGCTGTTTTCACGATCCGCTACGTACACAATCCCTTGCTTGTCCACCGCGATGCCGTGGGGCACATTGAACTGCCCCGGGCCCTCTCCAGGCTCACCCCACGAGTGCAAAAGACGACCGCCTGAGTCAAACTTGTGAACGCGCGCGTTGCCATAACCATCTGTGACAAAAAAATCGCCTTTCAAACCCAGCGCCAGGTTGGTTGGAAAATGGAACGGGGGTCCGGATTGGCGAATAGTACGGAAATCAACGCTGGTAGCTCCGGTTGGGGAGGGCTGCCCGCTTGTTCCAAGGGTCATCAGCAGCGCGCCTTCGGTAGTGAATTTTCGAACTGTATGATCGAGATCGTCAGTGCAATAGACAGCGTCGTCTGGCCCGACAGTGATTCCGTGTGGCCGGGCGAACACCCCCTCGCCCCACGAATGCAGGAAAGATCCGTCGCGGTTGAACACCATGACGGGGTGTTCGCCCCGGTTAAAAAGATAGACCCGGTCCTGCGAGTCGCAGGCCACGCCCGCCACTTCCAGCCAGGAATAGCCCTCTGGCCGGCGTACCCATTCCGCGTCCGCCTCAAACCGGAACGCGGAGTGGCCAACCCACACCCTCGCTCGAGCCGTTTCAGGGGTCAATGGGGTTATGGGGGTGTTTCCCGGGGTGGTCACTTTGAAGTCAGATGGGGATGAAAACCTTGTGTTTTGACCTGAATCCGATGCAACCCTTTGTCTAAGGTCACATACAGGGAGTGCGCGTCGGCACCGATCCCGAACTCAACATTGCTGGGGATCCCCCGCCAGTCCTCGAAGAGTCCTTTTTGGTTCCGAGGACCCGTCTCGATGAAGATCAGCTCCCGTCCTGCGGGATCAATGACCATGAGACCAGGTCGCGCAAGACTGCGACAGGCCAGATAAATGTTTCCTTGGGTGTCCACGGTCATTCCGTCGCATCCATTTTCAACGCCGAAGTCGACAAGGGTTCTGGCCGGCCCGGAGACCAAACCATCCGAGCCGAGGGGGAAGGCATAAACCTTCATCGCGCCTCGCTTCGGTTCAGGGTCCGTCGGGCGCAGCCGGTTTCCTCCATTATTGTGGTCCCCCACATACAATGTCTTCTGATCGGGGCTGAGGACAATTCCGTTTGGTTTTTCGACGGCCTGAGTGATCTCGATCACGGTGCCATCGCGATCGAGGCGATACACAGCCTCGCGCTCCAATTCGCGTGGTTCGGCTCCCCCGTAGCGGGGGTCCGAGAAATAGATCCTTCCTTTGAGATCCACACACAAATCGTTGGGGGAGTTGAAACGGCGGCCATGAAAGCGGTCCGCAAGGGTGGTTCCTTTCTGGGTCGTGAGATCCCACCGAATAAGCCGGCGGCCTCCGCCATCTGCCCCGTCGCAGGAGACCATGGAGCCATCCCTTTGAAACGTCAGGCCGTTTGATTTGCCAGAGTTCGGAGTGAACACCGAAATTTTGCGCGTTTTTGGATCGTAACGAAGGATCATGCCGTTGTCGGTGCCGAACGGCATGTCGGTGAAATAAATGCTGCCGTCGGGCGCCACGGCCGGACCTTCAGTGAGGCCGCTGTTCAGCCGCTCCTGGCGCGAGTGCAGCAGCTCCAGCTTGGAGTCCGCCGACACGACCGAATTTTCCGCCCCGTAAGCCGCGTGCCCACCGTAGTTGAGGCACAACGCCGCCACCAATGAGAACACCAATGGAGCCTTCATAATGTTTCTCGAAATAGGTTGTCGATTCTCAAGCATCATGCCACGAATCTCCCGCGCACGATGAATGATCCCTGATCAGAGCGCAATCCTCGTCGCAAGGAAAGAATGGCGTAGTCTCATTCGGTCGCCAGGCGATAGTAACCTTCAGAATCGGTGGCCAGCTCGGTCGTTTGGATCATTCCCGCAGCCGGCATCAGGAGAGATCTCAGCGGTTGCCAAGTTCCTGAGGTGAGGCTGGGGCGCGTTTGCAACAAAAAGCTCCGGCCGGGTGGCGAAGCAAATGTGAAGTGGACCACACCCTCACCGCCTGGGTACGCACGCAGAGCAAGGAAGCTGGCCCGGAGGCTTGGATCGGTTCGGTTGAGGTATTCCTGCCTGCTGTTGAACCCATCGCCGTCGGGGTCGCCACCGCCGCCGTTTGGACCTGCAGGGTCAGCGGCATCGAGCCCATGGAGCCGTTCCCAGGCATCGGGCAACCCGTCGGCATCCTCATCGGCGTCGCCGGGTGTGGCGGTAGCTGAATACCAGTTCGACGGGTCGTCGCCGTAGCCGAAGGCGCCTTTCCGGGTGATGGAAAGCCCCGTGCCTGAGGCACCCTCAGGCCACGGTGGATCTGCTGAGTAGGCCACCTGATCGACCACCACATAGGCTCCACGCTGAGTGTTGGCACCCTCAGGCAGGCTTGGTTTGACGAGTTGGAGGGTCTCCGTATCGTTGTTGAGCGCGTTCCTCCAGGGTCCGAACAAGGGCACGCTCGCGTCCAGTCCGTAACGGGCGCGGAAGGCTGACTCAGCGAATGGGTCCTTGGCCGGGCTAAAGCCCACCACCAGCAGATGGCCGCGGGGGGGCAACACCACATCTGGTGGGAAGTTGAATTCCACGCCGCCGCGCAAAAGCCATGTGTTCGTTCGAGCTGCTGGATCAAAAAGAAGCGCTGACTGGTCCGTGACGTTGTGCAATTCGACAAATTCGTCGTGTTGGTTATTCTCGGAGCCGAACGCGGGCGGGTCATAAAGGATCTCGCTGATCACAATTGGACCCACCCTGGGGCCAGCATTGAGCGCGGCGGGTGTCGCCGATATTTGGGCGACGAAATGTTCCGCTCCGGTGCTGGTCTCGAACCTGCCGAAGGAGACATCCTGGTCTGCGGCGGCGAAAGTGAAGCCATGCCGCCACCCCGTGAGGTTGCCTTCGGCGTCCGCGCTGAATAGCCAGACATCATCCCCCAGGTTGTTCAGACCGAACCCGGGGGCATTGGCTTGGTGAAAGACCTTTTCATCGAGGACCAGGAATCCACGGGCGCTGATCTTTGTCCCTGCTGGCAGCCGGACTTTCTTTGGAGCACCCAAGCTGTCGGTCAGCCACCAACCACTGAGATCCGCAGGGGTCGCCTCCGGGTTGTAGAGCTCGAGCCATTCGCTTTTCCCCGGCCGTGGATGGCTGAGCAGCTCATTCACCTTCACGTGCGGCACCGGAATTGGCGCAGGGTCCATCAGGCCCGGTGAGCCACCGGGCACCGTGCTCAGGCGCCATCGCCCCGGCTCAGTGGCGTTGGGAGTGGGAGTCGCCTCGTCGGCCAAGACCAGCGAGAATCCGAACCCTCCAGCAAGCGGTTGCCAACGATCAGAGAACCTCAAATCAAAGAGGGGCTCCTCGACCGGGCCCGCGAGCGCGAGGCGCTCGCCTTGATCGTCCAGGCTCCCGGCGAATTGGCCGGCGATCTGCGTGACGCCCGGATAACGAGAGAGAAACGCCGCTTGATTGCCCACCACGAGGACGCGCTCCCCGGGAGCCAACCGGGTCACAGCGCTCCGAGGTGTGAACCGGTAATCGATGCCTGCTGTGAAATGGTAACCCACGAGATCGACCGGTTCGGACGAGATGTTCTTGAGCTCCAGAAATTCGAAGTCACTCGCGGTGTAGAGAGATCCTGAGGGGGCCGGCTCCGGATGGAACATCAGCTCCGTCAAGACCAGTTGCGGAGGCTTGACCACAAACGTGGCTGCTACCGGACTCGACCAAGTCGAGGAAGATGGGGGGCCGCGTTGGATCTTTCCATTATCGCGCACCCGGGCGACGACGCGGGCATTGGCGGTGAGGGTGATGGGTCCGAGGTAGGTCAACGACGTGGGAGTATTGGTGCCGCCTGAAGGTCGAGGGTCGGTGCCATCAAGCGTATAAAAGAGCGTCACGTTCGTCGGGTTGGAAACCATCAGCGGCGGTTGGATGGTGAGCGTGAAGCCGGGGGTGACGACCGCGCTCTCGGAACTGAGCCTGGGTGGATGGGCCATCTGGAGATCAATCCATTCCAGACGGTTCGAAATCCAGGTCTTCATGATCCGGATCTCGTTGGCGTAGCTGGTTCGAGGGAGGGTTTCTGACCACCGTTTGGCTTCGCGAGGCTGGCTTAAATACACCTGGTTGGTCATTCTATCGATCACCGAAAACATGTTGTTTTGCGACAGGGCAGTCAATCGAAAGGCTTGCCAACGATCGATCCAAAGCTGCCATGAGTCGCGATCCGCCAGAACCCTAGGCCACCAAGGAGAGGAGAAGAGTCCACCGCCGGTGTCCCAGACTCTCGGGTTGTTGTCGCGATCATCCCCCTTGCTCTCCCAGGCGCGGTCGTAATCCCAGCGAGGTCCGTATTCGAGTTTCCCCTCACGCCGCTTGTAAAAGTAGGTGCTGAGACGAATCGCGTCGACTTGGCCGCTGAGTGTTTCGAGAATATGAAAATCGATCCAATTGGTGATTTCGATGAATCCTCGATAGCCCAGGACGGGGTCGCGCCAGTTGGGGTTGGTAGCCCTCAGAGCCGCGTCGAGATCGGCGAAGTATTTCTTGAGATATGCCAGTTGCGGCGCACGCTGCGGCGATTTCATCTCACGTTCCTTCGGTTCGACGTAGGCGTTCTGGGCACCGCCGGCTGAGAAACCGTTGTCTCCGGCGTCCAAGCGATCCGTTTTAAACATGTAGCTGCCAGTCACTTCCGGGAAAGCCACATCCTCCGGCTGCGCCTTGGGGGCGTTTATTCGGTTCTTTGACAGGCCGGGTTTTTCCATGAGTACATACACGCCGAACCAATCATTCGAGCGGATAGGCCCGCCTTTGTTGAGGTACACCTCTACGAAGCGGGTGCGCGGCGCGGAAAAATTCATCTGCCGACTGATCTCCATCGTGAACGGGTTATGAATGAGGGGTGGATCAAAAGTGTTCGGCGCATAGAGCACCCACTCTGAATCCTCAGGCATGCCGAGAACCGCGAGGTCCTTGTCCTGGTCGAACTCATCCCACCATTCGATGGCGAAGTTCGACTGCGGCTGACCGCCGGTGCTTGAGCCTCGAGTCTTTGCTCCGCCACGGGTGCTCAGGGTCGGTCGGCTGCGCAGCGAGGTTTGGCCGTTCACAGGCTCATAGAGACTGACATGCAGCGCCGTGTTCCGGGTGCCCCCGATGGCAGCGGATTTCAGAGTGGTCAGGATGATGATCGGGAGGGTGGATGTGAACGTGGGAAAATGAGCGGGACTGTTGGTGAGCGCAAGGTATGTTTCGCTGGTCGGAGGCCCGGGCAGCAGACCCACCTCGAAGGCTCGTGCCCGCACTTGAACGGTGTTGCTCACGCCGAATGGGCCGCTATAAGTTCGAAGGTTCTGGTTGGTCTCGTGAGGGAAGCTGCCATCGAGTGTGTAACGGATGACCGCAAAGGGGTCGTTGCAGCTTAGGAGCAAGGAAAAGGGTTGCACGAAGGTGCCGCTGGATCGTGAGAAATCGACCGGAGGTGCAAAACCCGCACCGCTCTCGACGTTGCGCGACCCAGGCGTGGGTTTCGTAAAGAACCCGACCTGATTCGGGGCGCCGGACACGCGGCCGTAGCTGATGTCGCGCGTCTGTCGCGGAAAGAGGGGTGCAAATTCAGAAATCACTTCGCCGTCGGGCGTGACCAGCCCAAGGTAATCACCCTTCTCGTCGAGCTTAAAGTTGGTATGGAGCCGTTTCGTCGGGTTGATCTTGTTTTTTTGGGAGGCGAACACGACGAGATAGGAGTCGCCCTCCAGCGTGTAATCTGGGAACTGCCACTTGGCTAAATCCAGGGCATCGTCTGTCAGCGACCAGCCCAGCAAACTCACGGGCGTTGCCCCCGCGTTGTAGATCTCGATCCAGTCTGACTTGTCCTTGTCGTCGTCCAGCAGAGTTTTGTCGTTATCGCCCATAAACTCGCTTATCATCAAGTTCTTCCTGGCGGCTTCGGGGGCCAGCTTGAGCTTCCAAGATCCTCCCACGAACGCGTTCGGAGCGCCGAGATCGTCCGTGATCTGATGGCCGTCGCGCCAATGAAACTCCACATCGCCTTTGGGCGGCTGCGGAAACGAAAAGGAAAAATGCGCAGGTGCGATTTGCCGGACTTCCGTCGAAGCAACCCCGTTGACAAGGAGGTCGCCGACCTTGACTCCCACCACCGGTTCGCTGAAAAAAACCTCCATCTCCTGGAGTTCATCCACGGTGGCGTTTTCCGGTGGAAGGGTGTCGACAACCGTGGGCGCCGCCGTGTCCACTGACGCCGCTAGCCGCATCTCCATCACGAAATCACTGCTGCCGGAGAGCGAGGAATTGAAGGCATGAATGGCTAGCACGTTCACACCACTGTTGAGGATCTCCCATGGCCGGGGGACGACATAAGTGTCAGCAAACAGGGGTTCTTGCAGGGCCGGCAGGGCGTTCACATCATAGGTGAGCTCACCCTCGGGCACATTGAAGCGTGCGATTTCCTTCCCGTTAAGCCAGGCAATGAATCCGTCGTCGCTCAGCGCGTGGAGCACGAGCGACCCAGTTTTGCCAGGGTCCGTGGTGGAGAACTGCCTCCGTAGATACACGCTCGAGTAGCCTCCCTGCATGTCCGTTAGCGCAGTGCCTGAGAAGGGTTCTCCGTAAAAAAACGGGCTGGAACCCTGCGTCCAGGAAGTATCTACAAAGTCCTTTTGGCGCCAGAGCGTGCCGGGCGTGGAGGCAGGCGCTCTGCCCTTGAAATAGCGCCAGCTCGAACCCGCTGGGATGGCATCGTCAGCGAGCAGCGCGCTTGGCGTTGCACCGCCTCCTGACGAGAGTAGCAGCCAGAGGATCCAAGGACGAAGCCGCATGGTGTGTCCGATCGAACGCGAGATGAGGGAGAGTTGTTTTAGCACGGTACTGGGATCGTCAACGTATTGTTTTTCAGGGGTTTCGAGCAAACTGATGGCGTCAGGGTGTCCGGGTCAAGAAAAGACTGGTTGAGATCGCAACCCTGCACGACGGATCCGGGGCGATTTTGGGAACAGGCTGAGCCTAAACGAACAGACCTCACGCCATCGCTTCCGCGAATTGAATCAAGCGGTTGGATGGCTAAGGGGGAGTTCGTCCCGGCGAGCCACACCCTCTCCGAAGAACTCAACGTGGGAGTGTTTTTCGCGCCTCTTCGAGCCATTTTGCTTGTTCAGGGAAAAGGTCATCCGTTTGCAGCCTGCTGAGGCATTGGGTTGCTTTAGCCGCGTCGTTTTGGAGGATGGCTAATTCTGTCGAAGCCAGCCAGTAGGGATTCCTTTCGGCACCCGTGAGGTGGCGATCATCAATCTCCCTTAGAAGCTGTGCGGCTTCCTGGAGTCGCGAATTGAAGATGAGGGCCTGAGCCAGGTTGAGGGTTGCCCCGGTCGCTTTTGGAAACTGAGCTTTCAGCAGACGGGTGATTACCAGCAGTTTTTCAGGCTGTTCGCGGACCACGATCAGCGCTGCTGCGTAGCGGTTCATGGCTTCAGGCTTGTCGGGTTCCAGTTCCCACGCGCGCCTTCCCGCAGCGAGTAACTCTCCGCTGGATTTTGCCGAGAAACCAGCGTCGAAGATCAAGTTCCAAAATTCCGGGTTTTGTTCGAGTTTCCCTTGCAGCGGTTTGAGCACGGCTTGGACCATCTCAAAGGCTCCGATTTGCTGGAGCATCCGCCCCGCGTAAAGGGCCAGGGATGGATCGGTCATGGGAAGCTGCCGCATTTGGCCCAGGCTCGTTACCACATCCCGAGTGATTCCGAGTTCGTGGCATCCTTGGGCTTCAAAGAGGAAACTGAGAGCGGTCGCGTCCCGATTCTGGGCCAGGCTCTCCCGCATCTGAATGGCTTTGGCCCGCAGGGCGTGCCAGTCTTTCGCTCTGGCGAGGATCTCGGCTTGCAGAATCCATAATCGAAGGCTTTGAATGTGCTTGGGAATTTCCCGCTGCAAAACCTGGGTTGCGAGATCCACGCGACCCACCTCCGCCAGGGTGCTGGCGAGATGGAAGGCCTCGGCGCCTGTCAAGGGGTTCGGGACTTTCTCATCGGCGAGCTTGGCCGCCCCGATGGGGTCACCTTTTTTTAAGAGCAGCCTCCACAGCATCAGATGGTCCTGAAGTTCGTTGCGCCTCGCCTCGACAAGCTGCCGCAGCGCATCCTTTGCCGCCGTCACGTCTCCTTGGTGCAGACTTGCCCGGTACCACAATCGTGTCGCGAGCGCGGCATCCCGAGGAATTTGTCGGGCCGCCACCAAACGATCGCGTGCCACGCCCGCGTCCGGGGCGTCCAGCAGCACGGAGAGAGCACTTTGGAAGAGTTGGGTGTCCGGGTTGCTTTTGACCGGCGCTGGCAGGGCCTTCAGCTCCTCTCGAATCTGAGGCGCCATTCCAAGGCGAAGGAGAGCGCCGAACCGGGTCGCGACGAGATCTTGAGCCTCCCGCAGGGGCTTGGGATCCGTGCCTAGAACAATCTGCTCAGGCGCGTTGAAAGTCTCAAATACCCGCATCGCCAGAACCACGTCGGAGTAGTTGGTCTGGGATGCTCCCACGAGCCAAGCGGCAAGAGCCAGGGCTTCGATCCGGTTTTCGAACAAGGAGTCCTGCATGGTCAGCAGGTTGCGTGTTGATCCCCTGAGGACGGCCAAGTTGCCCGGGTTGCGCTGCCTCGCCATCCGCCATGTGCTGGCGGCCGTACGGGGGTCACCTGCCGTGGCCTGGGCTTGGGCTCGGTCGTTCATTTGGCGCGCTGCGATCATGTCCAAAAAGCTGATTTTTCGGACGGGCATCATCCCTTTCGGAGTGGTGATCCAATAGTCTGGGGTCAAAACAACCGCGTAGCAGAGTGCCAGCAGGCAAAGGAGCAGGACGAGACGAAGCCAACGGTCCTCCAGAATCACGGTGACGGTCGGTGACGATCCAAGCCACTTTCGAGCGGTCCTTTTAAACTGACGTTCTTTGTGGGTGCGCATGCTTCTTAGGTCTGATTGTCCGAGGCTTCGATGAGTAGGAAGCGCGCTCCGCCTTGCGTCTCCCACCGCGCTTGGCTCAAAGAGGCAGGCAGGAGGCAGAAGTCTCCTGGAAACAAAGATGCTTTTTCTCCGTCCCCTTCGATGATTAAATCCCCCTCCACGAGGGCTGCTATGGATGGTTTATCCAGGGCGATTGGTCGTGCCCGAGCCAGACCATCCCCTGGCTCGACGTCGCATATCGAGATTCGAAAAAGGGGGTCGCACACAAGAGTCTGGCATTCGAACCCGCGATCAGGGCTCCGCCGTGGTGAGATGAGCGAGGGTTCGAAGTCATCGAAGTTAATGCACGCGAGCGACGGTTCCACATGGAGCTCACGCGGCTTTCCGTTTGGTCCGATCCGCTGCCAATCAAAAACCCTGTAGGTGGTGTCGGAGTTTTGCTGGATCTCAAAAATCACGAGCCCTTTGCCCAGAGCATGGACCCGCCCGCTAGGGACAAACAAGGCATCTCCCGCGCAGACCGGGAGCTGGTGAAAACATTGTTCGACGGATCCGTCGTGGATCCGATCGATAAAATCTTGGCGTGTGGTCCCAGTCTTCAGACCCGCGTAGAGTAGGGCACCGGGATCTGCCCGGGCAACCCACCACATTTCGGTCTTGGGTTCGCCTCCCATCCTGAGCGCCAAGCCGGCAGGCGGGTGCACCTGGAGAGAGAGGTTCTCCTTTGCATCCAAGATCTTCATCAACCAAGGAAACCGCCCGGATTGAGATGGGAACCCTCCGAGCAGTTCCTTTGAGTAGTGTTGCATGGCCCACCTCAGACTCTGGCCCTGCCAGGGCCCGTTCCGGATGGTGCTGACGCCTTCTGGACGATCGCTGATCTCCCAGGATTCACCGGCGGGTCCTGGAAAGGGGATGATTTTTCCGTAAAGCCTTTCGAGGAGCCTGCCCCCCCACAGACGCTCCTTAACGATCGCCTCAAACAACAGCGGATAACTCATACGCCTTCGCTCCTGTAGTGCCTGAGTTCAGGCGGACTTGGCTTCTGTGAAATGACCAAAAGCTCGGAATTTTTCGTATCGAGTTCGCAGACACGCCGTGGCACCCATGGTTTTCAGACTGTCGAGGTTCCTTACCAGATGTTCCTTGAGGGTGTTGGCGATGAGTTGAGGGTTATTGTGCGCCCCTCCGAAGGGTTCCGGGATAATCTCATCCACCAGTTTTAGTTCTAAGAGGTCTTTTGCAGTGATTTTGAGGGCTTCCGCCGCTTTTGGGGCAGCCCCTCTGTCTTTCCAAAGAATCGCTGCGCACCCCTCGGGGCTGATGACGGAATAGTAGGCATTTTCCATGATTAGCACCCTGTCCGCGACGCCTATCCCCAGGGCACCGCCCGAGCCCCCTTCGCCAATCACCACAGCGATGATTGGCACTCCCAGGGTCATCATCTCACGAAGGTTCACGGCGATGGCTTCAGCGATATGCCGCTCCTCCGCACCCACCCCCGGGTAAGCACCCGCCGTGTCAATGAGGGTGATGACAGGCAGCCGGAACTTATCCGCCATCTTCATCAGCCTGAGAGCCTTCCTGTATCCTTCAGGGTGAGCCGACCCGAAGTTGCGCAGGATGTTCTCTTTGGTGTCCCGGCCCTTCTGGGTCCCGATGAGCATCACTTTATGGGCACCCACCGTAGCAAAGCCCCCAATCACCGCGCGATCGTCTGAGAAAAGCCGGTCGCCGTGGAGCTCGCTAAATTCGTTGAAAGTGGCTCTGGCGTAATCCATCGCGAAAGGACGCTTCGGATGGCGGGCGAGCTGAACCCGTTGCCAAGCTGTGAGGTTTGTGAAAACTTGCCGACGAGTCTCCTCAATTTTGGCCTCTATATGGCCGATTTCCTCATCGAAACTCAGCCCCAGTGAATGCGTCTCCGGGTGTTGCCGCAATTCCTCTAATTTGCGTTGCAAATCGAGGATCGGTTTCTCAAAGTCGAGGTAGTGTTTCATGGCGCTGCGTCGGCTTGCCGGTGCCGATAGTGAGACACTATCCAATTCCAGACTCTATAGCCAGACTTTCATTTAGCTGCCAGCGGAGGGGATGACGCCGGGTTGAAAGGCGCGCATGGAGGTGATGAGCCTGCCGCCGTGGAGTTCAGCATCGTTAAAAATGGCAGGGAGGCGTTGCCGCGCCGCCCCTTTGCTGGTCCATTGCCCCCACCGCATGGTGCCGGGTCTTCAGTTCTCTTTGACAAACCGGACTGCGGTGGTGACGAAGTCAGCGGGTTTTCTTGCGAAGTCCTGGCTGTCGGTTTCGATGGCCATGACGCCGTTCCAATGAGATTTTTGGAGCTCCGCAAACAACCCTTTCAGATTGGTCTTGCCCTCTCCAATCTGGGTGTCGAACGACACGTCATCCCCTTCGGTCTTCTTGATCAGCTTGTCCTTCAAATGGATGTCGAAAACGCGGCCTTCGTATTCCTTGAACACCTTGGCGGCATCAAATCCCGCAGCGGTCACCCAGCCGGCATCCAGGCAGACACCGATTCGCGGATCACGGTGCTTGAGGATGCTGCGCACCACCAGAGGATTGCCATACATCGATTTGATGCCGTGGTTGTGGATTCCAACCTTGATGTCGTATTCCTTCGCCAATATTTCCAGGCTGTCGAAAATCTTAAAGTCAGCAGGCTCCACGATGATGAGCTTGATTCCCATGAACTTGGCGAATTCGAACAGCTTGCGATTCTCCTCGTGGTTCAGGCTCGTCCCAGCGACGCCGAAGGTGTAGCAGATGAGCCCTTTCTGATCCAGGATCCCTTTCTTGCGCCGGGTCTCTTCTATCGGCCCCATCGGATCGATGTGCTTGGCGATCATCTGGAGATGTTTGACGTTATGTTTCAGGGCAAACTCGACCGTCTGATCGAAGTTGAGCTCGCGCAATGTCCAAGTTTGGATGCCCACGGTAAGGTCGGCTGCTTTGGGGTTGGCCGGTGCCGCACCCAGAAGCGCCAGCAACAGGAGCGGCAGGGGTGCCAACTTGGCCAGGTTAGTAGGGATGTTTTTCATGTTTCGAAAGGATTTTGTAATACTCAGGGCTGGCCACAGAATCATCCTCTTCCCTGAGTGTCGTCAACGGGAAACATTTGGATTCTTCGCCGAGGAATCCCAGCCGCGATCTGGGGTCAAACAAGTGGTTGTAATCTCCGATCACCAGATCCATCCAGGGTGCCAGATCCATCGAAAGCGCGTCAGGGTAGGCACCGAATTGTGGGCGCGTATAGGGTCCATGAACCACTCGGACAGGGGGTAGGGACGGCGCGCTGCGCGGTCGCGCTAAAGCTTCTTCATGCGCACGTTCCGGAACATGACTGGGTCGTTGTGTCCCGCGAAGCCGAAGTAGCCGCTAGGCCGGTCCTTGCCGGGGTGCGGGCTGTTCGCCATGAATTCGGTGACTTTGCTGAGGTCCCCTTTCAGAATCTGAGTTCCGTTCAACTCGACCTCGATCATAGAGCCTTTGACGGTGACTTGCTCAAAGTTCCACTCCCCCGCCGGGCGCAGGAATCCACGGGAAGCGGGGATCATCCCGTAAGCGGAGCCGTGGTATTGTCGCGCATCCAGTTTCTTGTACATTTCTGCTTCATTGTCGAGGATCTGCAACTCGCACATGCCGGAATAGGCCGGATCACCCTCGCCGGGGTAACGGATCGCGAGACCGTTGTTGCCGCCGGGCGGCAGCTTGAACTCGACGCGAGCCACGAAGTCTCCGTATTCCTGCTTCGTGAAAATTGTCCCCCCTTTGCCAGGCTTGCAGACGATGGCGCCCTCTTTGATTTCGTAGTTATCAACCGGGCCGCTCCATCCGTCAAAATTCTTTCCGTTGAAGACCCGCTCAAAACCCGCTTCGCTGTTCTTGGCGAGCATCGCATTCGCTTCGGTCGAGGGAATTTCGCGGATGAACAGGTTCCTCCAGCGAATTTCGCCGCCATGGGTTTGGAGTTGGATGGGGCCTTTGGCAAAGAGCGGTGCCTTGCGGTCCCAGAAATTCTCCATGCGGGCGTGATCGACGACATGTTTGTCATTGAGCCACACGGAGGTTCGCTCGCCCACTTGCACGATCCTGAAGTGATTCCACTGGCCAAACGGTTTATCGGCCAGTGCGGTGGGATCCTTGCCAGCGGTGCCAGGGCTGTTGTTCCACAATCCGCCGGAGCCTTTGTCCGCCCCGATGTTCCATTTGCCACCCTCCTTGGAGAAGTCCCAGATCTGGACCTGCGGGGTGGCGCGCAGATAGATACCGCTATCCGCCAGCGCTACTGTTTTGTAATCGATCAGAAACTCGATGTCGCCGTAGTCCTTGTCTGTGGTGAGGTAAGCACCGTGGCCGTCATTGACGAGTTCGTCTTTGTCGACGCTCCAATGTTTTTTGGCGTCTTCAGTGTCCTTGCCGAGCTTGGCACTCCGTTCTTCCGCGCTCATGGAAGCGAGTTTGCGCGGATCAAAATGGTCCATCCCGTGCCATCCTGTGAGGTCGTCGTTGTTAAAAAGGGGCACGAACCCTTTGGGCACCCTTTGTGCGGCCTGGGCAGGCAGGGTGTTCGTGAGCAGCGGCATAGCGCAGATGAGCGCCCAGAGCCGGGCGTGCCTTGGTAGAGGAAATTTAATCATGGACCGCAGCCTAACCGTTTCAGGGGTTTGGTCAATGGCGTCGTGCTGGCCTTCAGCATCTCGCTTTTGGGTCGGCCAAGTGGGGCAGAACTCCCGATCTGCCACTGGAGTTTGGACATTTTCGTGATGTCCCAGAGTGTCCAAACTCCAGGCAACGGCCTTCCCCTCTGAGTTCGGAGCCCGAACCCGCAAAACCGGGAAAGCCCTGGCACCTTCCCGTTCCAATCAGTATTGATACGATTGCAGCTTGACTCGCTCTTGAGTCGAGTCTAAGAGGGTGCCCTCCCCAAAAACTTTCCGGATCCTATGATGGAATCACAGCAAACTCGTCGGGACTTTTTCGCTGATGTCGGGCGCGGCATGGTAGTTGCCACTGTCGGCTATTCCATAGCCTCGGAACTGAACCTCCGCGTCCACGCGTGCGACAGCGCGAACGCCTGGCGCAACATGGCACGGGTCGGCAATCCGCGAAACACCTTTGCCTGCCTGATCCTCGGCGCCTACCAAGTCGCTCTCGATCGCACGAACCGGGGCGGCGATTTCCTCAACTGGCAGCCACTCCCGGTGAAGTGGCACCTGGATGGGATCAAGTCCACGGAGGCCACATCATTGCTGACCGAGGCGGACGAGGCGATCCGGCAAAATCTGCAATCCCGCGCTCCCGCTATCATCCATCGCTACGGCGAGCTCGGCCATCCGTCGAGACCTCTCTTTGACCTGATGCTGGGTTATGCCGTGAGCGAGGGCGGTGCCCTGCGCGCAGAAAAATTTTACCGCACCGTTTCAGAGGAGTTTTTGACGACACGACCGGCCTTCCGGTGGCGCCAGCTAATAGCCTTGGCACGCGTGACGGCGAGCGAATACGGACGCCCCGCCGCCGGAATGGCGCAGGCGCGCGAGTTGTTGAAGGTGTGAACACCCTCTTCATGGCTGTCGCCTGGCCCGTTGGTGTCGCGTTCCACATCCGCACTGGCAGTAGGAAATGGTGGACCACCACGGCGACCCGCGTTCAGTCCATCGTTGCCACGATGGCAGCCCTCTTGCTAACGCCGACAACGACTTTTGGCCGGGAGGCCGACACGCCGCCGCCAAAGGTCATTCGTGATATCGACTACGCGGATGAGGGTAATCTGGCGCATCGCATGGACATCCACTTTCCTCCAGCAAAAGCCAGCCTCCCCTTGATCGTCTGGGTCCACGGCGGTGCCTGGCGTTCGGGGTCGAAGGCCTCTATGCCGCTCCGAAACGTGGTGACGGAAGGCCACGCCGTGGTGAGCGTGGACTATCGATTATCAACTCAGGCGCGGTTCCCAGCCCAAGCTCACGACATCAAAGCCGCCATCCGGTTCCTGCGCGCACGCGCGATCGATTGGAATCTGTCCGCCGACAAAATCGTCGTTGCTGGCGATTCTGCGGGCGCGCACTTGGCGGCATTGGTCGGGGTATCGAACGGGGTCAGCGATCTTGAGGGCGCTGTGGGGAAGAACCTCGATCAATCCTCACACGTGCAGGGGATCCTCAGTTTTTATGGGGCCTCCAACCTCGGCAGCATCCTCAGGCAGTCGACGCCCTTTGGTCTGAACATGCGGGTCCCTGCTCTGGCACTCCTGTTGGGAGCGCAACCGGATGAAGCCCCCACCCTCGCGGCGCTCGCCAGTCCGGTCACGCATGTCGATCCGCGCGACCCGCCTCTGCTGCTGCTCCATGGGGACCAGGACCCGCAGATGCCGATCAACCAATCCCACGAACTCGCTGGAGCCTACAAGAAAGCCGGTGTGTTCGTTCATTTTGAAGTCGTTCACGGAGCGGCACATGGTGGCGCGATATTCTATGACGAGGAACGTCTGGCTGTGGTGAGGGAGTTTCTAAAAAAATTCCGATGAGGACTCCCCTGCTTTGCCAGCGATTCCCACCACGGGTTATGCCGCGGTCAGTGCCGCGCAGGAAAGAATCCCTCTCTACTCCTCCGTCCCTCTCTGTTCACGGCCTTGTCAACCGACTCTGTAATCCACTAAATCGCTTTTCCGTCCGATCGTTCCGCACGGCCATTCCCAGGGCTTTACGCTGGCCGATCAGCACGACGAGGTTCCTTCCTCGGGTGATGCCTGTGTAAATCAGGTTCCGTTGCAACAAAAGATACTGCTGCATCGCGATTGGGATCACCACCGCCTTGAACTCGGACCCTTGCGATTTGTGGATGGTGATCGCGTAGGCCAGTTGCAACTCGTCCAGCTCACCGTATTCGTAGTCCACCTCACGGGTGTCAAACTGCACCCTGACATTCCGGTCATCGGGCTCAATCGAGATAACCTGACCGATGTCCCCATTGAACACGTCCTTGTCATAATTGTTTTGTGTCTGGATCACCTTGTCTCCTTCGCGAAACAGCCAGCCGAACTTTTCCACCTGGCGCTTGCCGTGGTCGAACGGGTTCAGCTCTGTTTGCAGACGGAGGTTGAGCTCCCGGATCCCAAGCGACCCCCGGTTCATGGGACACAACACTTGCACATCCCGGATGGGGTCAAACTGGAAACGGGCCGGAATGCGTTTCTTAACCACCTCCACCAACGTATCACCGATGAGCTCCGGCGATTCACGATCGATGAAATAAAAATCCGAGGTCTGGGATTGGTTCTGGTTCTCGGGCTCGGGGGGCACGCCACGGTTCACCTGATGGGCCACCATGATGATCCGGCTGTTGGCGGCCTGCCGGAACACCTCCGTCAGCCTCGCGACTGGGACGACACCGCTTTCGATCAAATCCCGGAGCACACTCCCGGGCCCGACTGAAGGGAGTTGGTCCATATCCCCCACCAGCGCGAGGTTTGCCCCCGCGGGCAGGGCTCGGAGGAGGCTGTTCATCAACATCACGTCCACCATCGAGGTCTCGTCCACCACGAGCAGATCGCACTCAAGCGGGTTGTGCTCGTTCCTCGCAAAAGAGGCCCGCCCGGGCTGGACTTCCAAAAGACGATGGATCGTCCGCGCCTCCATGCCGGTCGTTTCGGACAACCGCTTCGCCGCCCGCCCCGTGGGCGCGCACAACAGGCAGCGTACTTTCTTGGCTTGAAGAATCGACAACACCGCGTTGACGAGCGTGGTTTTGCCCACGCCAGGTCCTCCCGTGATGATCAGCATACGGCTTACTAACGCCTGCTTCAGGGCCGCCTTTTGGCTCGCGGCGAGCTGCTTTCCAGACCTTTGTTCATGCCACGCCACCGCCTTCTCGAAATCGATGGGAGGATAGGACGCACCGCCTTCCACTAGGCTCCTGACGCGGGCTGCAATTCCCTCTTCAGCCCACTGGATGCGGGGCAAAAAGATCAATTCATCCCCCTCGAGCACGTCTTTTTTGACGTCGCCCCGCGTCAGCGACTGCTCCAGGGCTCGGTCGACAATGGGCGAGGCCACACCCAACAACTTCAACGCCGATTCCTTGAGCAACTCCGGCGGCAGCGCGCAGTGCCCCTCCCCCATCGCCTCCTGCAACACATGTTCCAATCCGGAGACCGCACGCATCAGGGAGTCAAATGGGATCCCCACCTTCTGTGCGATGGCATCGGCTGTCATGAACCCGATTCCCGCGATATCGCGGGCCAGACCGTACGGATTCGCTCGAACCGTTTCGATAGCCCCTTCGCCATAGGTCTTGAAAATGCGCACGGCGCGGCTGGTGCTCACCCCATGGGAATGCAAGAAAACCATGATCTCCCGGATGACTTTCTGCTCCTCCCAGGCTTGTTTGATTTTCTTGCGGCGAACAGGGCCGATTCCATCAATGTCCTCCAGACTCGCGGAGCTGGTTTCGATGATGTCAAAGATACGATCCCCGAAATGAGTGACCATCTTCTTGGCATAGACGGGGCCGATTCCCTTCACCATGCCGCTGCCAAGGAATTTCTCTATGCCCTCGATCGTGGTGGGCGGTGTGCTGGTGAGTTTTTCAGCGCGAAACTGTTTTCCAAACTCGCGATCATGAACCCACACACCCTCCGCAGTCAGCCATTCGCCAGGATTGGCTGAAGGCACCGCCCCCACTACGGTGACCAGATCACGCTGGCCTTTCACCTCCACACGCAAGACAGCGTATCCGTTTTCCTCGTTAAAAAACGTCACACGCTCGACGATGCCGGACACTTTTTCCAGAAGAGGGTTCGCGCCGGGCCGCGTTCCCGGTCCCCCTCCTTTTTGAATCAACTGCTCCATGAACTTTCCAGACCGTTAGGTTTCTAAATTCAGAATCTCATCAAATTGGCTCTCAAAATTCTAACCACAGAGGTACAGAGATACAGAGAAGAACAGTCATTGAAGCCGGACTTTTTCATCCACTTTTTCCCCTCTGTGTCTCTGTGCCTCTGTGGTTGAGTTTTCAGTTCCATTGCGTTATCGTCCCCGGCCATGTTTCCACTCGCCTTGCCCGAGCGCAATACGGGATTGTGGAGAGGCAACAGTTCCCATTTTGAAAGTGTGTGGGGCATTTTTGGATCCCTCTAGGGCCGCCTTTGGCCTTCCTTTATCGGAAACTTTATCGGAAACTTTGTCGAGTCGTTGGTCAATCCAGGGACTCAATGCTCAATGCTCACAAGCTCAAAGTTTATGAGAAAGCGCTGGTTCTCGGCGCTTCCGCGCAGGAGATCTCTGCTTCCTGGTGCGCGCGACCTCTACCGGCAGTGGGAGCTTCTTGCCCGCGTGGAAGCCATTCAGGGAGGAGAGTTTTTGAGCCGAATGATCGCCATGTGAAGCAAATTCTGAAGATCCAATCGACTTCCAGATCGACAAAGTTTTTCGACAAAGGGGCAGGGGCGGGCCTGGGCTCGCCGCCAAAATAGCCAAACTCCGCCTTCCCACCCAAAATGAGACCTGCTAGTGAACAAGCCTATGAGTGAGCCTTACGAGGAAATCCTGGAAGGAGAAACCATGCTTCGCTTCCCTCCGCCCGACCATCACGAGCATGTTTGCTCGAAGCTCCATGCGTTGGTGCGGGAGGCGCTGGCATCCATGGGAAATTCCAGGCTGTTGAGACCGCGGACGCTGGTGCCTTTCAGCGCCGGGAACTTGCTGCGCCCGGACCTCACCATCGTCGCAGTCGCCACCGGCAAACCCTTTCTCGTCGCTGAAATCATCCATGCCCACGATCACCGCGTGGACACCGTGGTGAAAAAGGAGCTCTACGAACGTTATCAAATCCCAAGACTCTGGATCCTCGACGCCCGTTACGACAACGCCGAGGTCTACCACGGGAGCCCGATTGGTCTCGTCCTCAAAAGCATGCTGGCAGGAAAGGAAGCGTTGAAAGAACCGCTCCTAGGCAGTTTCACGGTCACAGTCTCCGCGCTGTTTCAGACCCGCTAAACTCCCTGAACCCCTGAACCCTTGAACTCCATGTCCAACCCATTCACGTTGACACGCATTCCTTCGCTGAAAACGGTGGAGGATTTCCGGCGCCATATTCTTTCTCTCGGCATTGAATTGCCGTGCGAAGACCCCATCGTAACCGGATCCGCATCCCCTCTTTCCCAGCCTGTGACGGAGGTCGTGATCAACGGCAAACGCCTAGGAAACCGCTGGGCGATCCATCCGATGGAAGGGTGGGACGCGACCTCCTCAGGTGCGCCGACGGATGAGGTGCGCCGACGCTGGCGGCGATTCGGCCAAAGTGGGGCCAAGCTGATCTACGGGGGCGAGGCCATGGCGGTGCGACCCGATGGCCGAGCCAATCCGAACCAGCTCATCATCTCGGAATCGAACACGGCAGGGTTGAAGGAACTGCGGGATGATCTTTTCCAAGCTCACCGGGACCAGTTTGGCACCACCGACGATCTCGTGGTGGGTTTCCAACTGACCCATTCGGGAAGGTTTTGCAAACCGAATGATAAAAAGAAAATGGAGCCCCGGGTCGCCTTCCGGCACCCGATATTGGACCGCAAATTTGGCATCACCAGCGACGATCAGATTTTCACCGATGACGAGATAGACGCGTTGATCAAAGATTATGTGCGAGCGGCTGGAACAGCTTGGGAAGCCGGTGCGGACTTTGTGGACATCAAACATTGCCACGGGTATCTGCTGCACGAGTTTCTCGGCGCGCACACCCGTCCAGGGCGGTTCGGGGGGAGTTTCGAGAACCGGACGCGCCTCTTGCGAAACATCGTCGCAGGGATTCGTGACAGCGGAAATCCCATCGAACTAGGAGTCCGTTTGAGCGCCTTCGACTGGGTGGCATTCAAGCCGGATCCAGAGCGCGCGGAACCCGGCAAACTCGGACCCGGAGTTCCTGAGGATTTTTCGCAATGCCTTCCGTATCACTATGGTTTCGGCGTCAATTTTGATAACCCCGTTGAGATGAACCTCGAGGAGCCCCATCGTTTCGTTTCGCTCTGCGGCCAGCTTGGTGTCAAGCTTCTGAACCTGAGCGCCGGGTCGCCCTACTACAATCCGCACATCCAACGACCCGCCGCCTATCCCCCCAGCGATGGCTACCAATCCGCTCACGACCCCCTCATAGACGTCGCCAGGCAGATCCATGCGGTGCGGCAGCTCAAGGCCCGTGCGCCTGCGGGCCTCGTTTTGATTGGCACCGCCTACAGCTACCTTCAGGAGTATCTGCCCCATGTCGCCCAGTACGTGCTTCGGCACGGATGGGCGGACATGATCGGGCTGGGGCGGATGACATTGAGCTATCCTGAAATGCTCGTGGACGCCGTCACAAGCGCCACCCTCAAGCCCAAGCTGATCTGCCG
The DNA here is from genome assembly GCA_945865375.1 of Akkermansia muciniphila. Lineage (GTDB taxonomy): Bacteria > Verrucomicrobiota > Verrucomicrobiia > Limisphaerales > F1-80-MAGS106 > F1-80-MAGS106. The sequence continues at coordinate 27,851 of CAMBEJ010000016.1, forward strand.
GACGTTCAGCGATTGCACCACGGCACCCCGCAACGGACTCATCAGCGGCTGTTATCCGCTCGACAAATATTACACCGCGAAACCCGAGTTCCAGCAGCTTAAGCAAGTCAAGAGAACCCTTGTGAATTGAAAAGCCTGTGGAAACAATTCCGGCCCTCTGTTCAAAATGAGAACGGGTGTGTGACCGCAAAGTAACCTGAGAGTGAGGATTTGGCCTCCGTTGTGGTTTTGGAAACAGGGTGCCATGCTCGTGTGCTGCAAGATTGGTCCCTTGACGATGGATCCTGAATCGGGCAGATCGATTCGCCGCAAAGAACGCAAAGAACGCATAGGGAAAGAGTTGCGAACATCCAAACCATCACCCGGCAGGGGAGCTTCATTCGGCTTTAATAACTTGGTAAGTTCTTGTCTTTGCGTTCTCTGCGTTCTTTGCGGTGAATTCAATTTCTGTTTTCTGATTGAAGCATTTGCGATTCGAAGCCCGTTTGCTCAATCGCTACTTGAAAAAGGCTTTGCCTCTTCTTGAATCCACACCGATACATTTGTGAAGCCCAAATCATCAGACCTTTCAGTCTCTTCATCAATCGGTTACTTTGCGGTCACACACCCAATGAGAATTGCTGGTGCGGAGTCGCTTGACTTCACCGGCTGGCTCCATAGGGTGGGGGAATCCATAACAAGCTCTATCAATGAAGACCTGTTGCTCTCGTTTTTCCGGGTTCCGAGTGGCTTTTGGAGGTTCTAGCTTTCACAAAGGGTTCACCTTGATTGAGCTCTTGGTGGTTATCGCCATCATAGCCATTCTTGCAAGCATGCTGCTGCCTGCCCTCTCGAAAGCGAAACAGAAGGGCCAACAGACGATTTGCATCAGCAACCTCAAGCAGTTGGATCTCGCGTTTTTGATGTATGTCGACGACAATCGGGACACGTTGCCATCCTCAGCTTCCCAGAACGCCTACGCGGCCAGGGATGAGGATTGGATCTATTGGAACATCAACGACCCTCGGATCACGGGAGGAACCCGGGATCCTCAGCATGGTGCCATCACCCCTTACATCGCACGCTTCAACACCAACTTGTTTCGTTGTCCGGCGGATCGTGACGTCATCAAACGGCATCTTGACTATATCAAAACCCCTAAAGCGGGCAGGCCCTACCTTTATAGCTTTACCGCTGTCAGCCTGTTCGAAGAAAAAAATCATGGGATGACGTCCCTTTACGCCGGCCCCAACGATGCTCCGCTCCATTTCAAATCTGCAGCCGTGCGAAATCCTTCGAGCAAACTTATGTTGGTTGAGGAAAATGGGGACGCAAAGATAGGCGGAACTCCAGACGATGGCAGGTGGGTTCCATCAGGCAGTATTCGTGATGGCAATATCCTTTCTCGCAGACACAGTCGCAAGGGAAGCGTCGCCATCGCGGACGGGCATGTGGAGACCATTCGCCCGGAAAAGAGTGCCCAGCGGGATTACTACGACGCGATCTATTGATATTGATGCCGACCATTTAGATTTGACCGTTCCCTGATTCTATTGATACACCTTCACAATGATTCCTCCGCAAAAATGGTATCGTCCTGCCCTCCTGCTCACAACCTTGAGCTGGTTCAGCTTGAACGCCCTCGCGGACGTCGACATCAAAAGGCAGGAGGGCAAACTGCGAGTGGAGATGGATGGCAAGTTGTTCACCGAATACCACTACAAGGGTGTTTCGAGGCCTTTTCTCTACCCCATCCTGGGTCCCGGCGGGGCGAGGATGACGCGGGATTGGCCTATGGCGGAGACCCCAAACGAGGAGCGCGACCATCCGCACCACAGATCCTTGTGGTTTGCGCACGGCGAAGCCAATGGGGTGGACCTCTGGTCCGAGGGCGAGAAGGCGGGTAGAACGGTTCAGAAAGAACTGGTCGAGGTCCAGGGTGGGAAAAAACGCGGAGTCATCCGGACCAGGAATGAGTGGGTCGCAAAGGACGGAAAAGTCATCGGCTCCGACGAGACGACAATCACATTTCATCAGACAGAGGCTGGCCGGTTCATCGACTATGCGGTGACGATCCGGCCCGTGGGAGGAGAGTCGCTGGTGCTCGGGGATACCAAAGAAGGCACCATGGCGATCCGCCTCGCCGAGACTATGCGACTAAAAGGAAAGGTCGGAAAGGGCCACATTGTCAATAGCGAGGGTGTTCGCGACGGAGAAACCTGGGGCAAACGCGCCAAGTGGGTCGACTATTTTGGGCCTGTTGACGAAAAGACGGTGGGTGTGGCGATGTTCGATCATCCTTCGAATCCGCGCCATCCCACATGGTGGCACGTCCGCGATTACGGTCTTTTTGCGGCCAATCCTTTCGGGTTGCACGATTTTGAGAAAAAGCCCCCTGGCGCAGGCAATTTCACAATCGAAAAAGGCGGCACAGCCACGTTTCATTACAGGTTTTATTTCCACGACGGCGATGTCTTGCAGGCGAAGGTTGCTGAGGAATACACACGTTTCAGCAATGAAAGCGCTCATGCCATTCAGAAATAAGATTGACCGATCCAGCGGGATTCATTGCACGACCGAAAAGCCACAAAATACCAGACTATGACCCCACTCACACAACGACAATTTTTGAGGACTTCAGTCCTGGCCGCATCCACTCTGGCGCTGCCCGCCCGTTCCTGGGCAAGAGTGATCGGTGCCAACGATGACATTCGCATGGCGGTCGTCGGGTTCAACGGGCAAGGAAAGAGTCACATAGAGGAGTTTCGCAAGCTGCCGGGAGTCCGTGTCGTGGCGTTGTGTGACGTGGATAAAGACGTCCTGGAAAAGGAAGCGGCCAAGTTTCGCGAGCGCAATGAACCGGTAGAAACCTACACGGATATCCGCAAATTGCTCGAGAACACACGGATTGATGCCATCTCCACGGCCACCCCCAATCACTGGCATGCGCTGATCGCAATCTGGGCCTGCCAGGCGGGCAAAGATGTGTACGTTGAGAAACCGGTGTCGCACAATGTGTGGGAAGGTCGCCAAATCGTCGAGGCGGCGAGGAAATACAAACAAATCGTGCAGACCGGAACTCAGAGTCGTTCGAACGAAGGCATGCGCGCCGCCATGAAATTTCTCCATGATGGCGGTCTTGGAAAGATCAACCTCGCCAGGGGTCTGTGTTACAAGCGGCGCAAAAGCATCGGCAAAGTCGAGCGCCCTACGCCGGTGCCTGGTTCGATCGATTATGACCTCTGGTGCGGCCCCGCTCCCAAAACAGAGCTCAAACGCGCGAAGCTGCACTATGATTGGCATTGGGTTTGGCCCACGGGAAGTGGCGACCTCGGCAACCAGGGCATTCACCAGATGGATCTGGCCCGTTGGGCTCTGAGGGTGGATCATCTCGCCCCGAGAACCTGGAGCCTGGGCGGCCGGTTGGGTTACCTCGATGACGGGACCACTCCAAATTCGCAGGTTATTTTCCACGATTACCCTGGGGCGCCGCTCATCTTTGAGGTCCGGGGTCTCCCCGAGTTCAGCGCGTCGGACAAGGTGGGCAAGTACCGGGGTGCGGATGTCGGCCTAGTCATCGATTGCGCGAACGGTTACATGGTCATGCCCAGCTACGCGAGCGCGCTGGCTTACGATAACAAAGGTTCTCTCATTAAAAAGTTCAACGAGAATGGAAATCACCACGCAAATTTCATCAAGGCGGTGCGCAGCCGGAAAATCAGCGACTTGAACGCCGATATTCTGGAAGGCCACCTCTCGAGCGCCCTGTGCCACACAGGCAACATTTCATACCGGCTCGGAGCCAAAGCGGCACCAGGCAAGATTCTTGAACAGGTCAAGGCTCACCCGCAATTCGCTGAAGCCTACGGGAGGTTGATCGAACACCTGGCTGTGAATTCTGTGGATCTGAATTCGGAGCAAGTCACGCTGGGCATGGTACTGGAGATGAACCCCAAAACCGAGCGGTTCAAAAATAACGCCGCCGCCAACGAGATGCTCACACGCGACTACAGGGCACCATTCGTTGTGCCCGCCAAGGTGTAGCCGTTGGCTCCCCTGAAACCAAATCCAATGGGACGCGTGACTTCGCGTCCCATTTGTTTTTCATGCACAGCATTCTGCCCATCGAAGATCTGGACATCCCTGAGATGGAGCCTTACCTCACGATGCGCCGCTTGGAACAGCATCGGCTCCAGGGCATTTTTGTCGCCGAAGGTGACAAGGTGGTCCATCGCCTGATAAAAAGTCATTTTGGGGTCGAATCTCTGCTGGTGCTGCCGGAGCGATTGGAGGAATTCAAAGAAGCGCTTCGGGTTCGTAAAGAAGCGGTCAATATATACGTGGCCGCCAAAGCTATTTTGGAGAAGCTCACGGGCTATTCCATGTACCAAGGAGTGCTCGCCATCGGTTTAATACCGTCGCCCGTGCCGCTCGAGGACCTGATCTCCATGGCAAAACCCAATCCGTTGTTCGCCGCTCTCGATGGCGTCATGAACTCTGAGAACGTCGGTGCCCTGATTCGCAACGCGGCTGCCTTTGGCCTTGATGGAGTGATCGTAGGAGAGACTTGTTGCAGTCCTTACCTGAGACGCGCCGTGAGAAATTCGATGGGAGGAATCTTCAAGGTTCCCGTGGTGGAAAGTCTTGATCTGACAGCCTCAATGCGACGCCTCAAGGCCCGAGGCATCCGGTGTGTCGCGGCGCACCCCGGTGCCCACCAGAAACCTCTTGTTGATACGGAGCTTCGCGGGGGAACTTGCCTCATTTTTGGGAGTGAAGGGTATGGGATCTCAGAACGAACACTTGAATTGTGTGACTCGCACGCTGCCATCTCGATGCGCCACGGCATTGATTCCCTCAACGTGGCCAGCGCAGCAGGCGTGTTTTTCTACGAAGCCACCAGGCAGCGGCTTGTCGAAAGAATCCCGTGACACCCATCATGTTATTTTTCCACACACCTTCAGGACAGGTTCACCGGATCGATGTCGATAGCCATCACGATGCTTTCCGGTAGTTTCAAGCTTTGTTGCATCGCCCCCAAGGCCAGACTCAACTTCCCCATCGCCTTCAACCGGATCATAATTTGATATCGAAACTCACCTTCGGCCCTCAGGAGGGGTGCCGGTGCCGGGCCTGCCAGAATCGCAGCCGGAAATCGCTCCAAGATCTTCTCGATCTCCTTCTTGACACTCTCTGAAGTAAGGCGGGTCTTTTCTTCGTCCACACCGCGAAAAGTCAGCAGCGCCACGCGGGCGGAGGGAGGGTACTGAAGCTGGGCGCGCAGCGCCGATTCCTCCTCGTAAAAGCCTTCGAAATCGTGCCTTCTAGCATATTGGATCGCCCCATGAAACGGTGTGAAAGACTGCACGAAGACCTCCCCTTCCACGTCCCCGCGCCCCGCTCGGCCAGACACCTGGGTCAATAATTGGAAAGTCCTTTCGCCGGCACGGAAATCGGGAACGTGCAAGCTGAGGTCCGCGTTGACGATACCCACCAAGGTCACATTCGGGAAATGCAACCCCTTCGCTATCATCTGGGTGCCCAGCAGGATGTCGATCTTGCCACATTTGAAATCGCCCAATATCCGTCGGTAATCCTGCTTCTTCTTAAGAGTGTCGGAGTCCATCCGGCTCACCTTCGCCTTGGGAAACAGACTTCCCAGCACTTCCTCCACCTTCTCCGTGCCCAGCCCTGAAAAACGAATCGAAGGATCGCCGCACCCCGCCTGCGGACACACCTTTGGCGCGCGCTTTGAAGCGCCGCAGATGTGGCATAACAAAATGCCATCCTGCCTGTGGTAGGTCATCGAAACACTGCAAAATTCGCACCCTGCCACATAGCCACACTTGAGGCACTGCATCGACGTCGCATAGCCTCGACGGTTGAGGAACAGCATCACCTGTTCCTTCTTCTCCAGGCGCTGCTGAATCGCCTCCTTCAATTGCGGCGAAAACACAGGCGGCCCCTTTTCGGACCGGATCGTCGAACGCATGTCCACAACTCGCACCAGGGGCATCTTTTTGTCATCCGCGCGCACCTTCATCTCCAACAACGCGTACTTCCCGCTTCGCGCATTGTGAAAGCTTTCCATCGACGGCGTGGCCGATCCCAGCACCACCACCGCCGACTCCATCTGCCCCCGCACCACGGCGACGTCTCGGGCATGGTAGCGCGGCGTCTCCTCCTGCTTGTAAGAGAACTCATGTTCCTCATCCACGACGATCAGCCCCAACGGGTCCACGGGCGCGAACACCGCGGAACGCGCACCGATGACGATGCGAGCCCTGCCCTGACGGATCTTGTGCCATTCGTCGTGGCGCTCCCCGGATGACAAGTGGCTGTGCAACACCGCCACTAGGGTGTTGATTGGACCCTGACTAAACCGGGCCTTGAACCGTTCCACAGTTTGCGGCGTGAGAGAAATCTCCGGCACCAGCACGATCGCTCCCTTGCCTTGCCGAAGGGCGTGTTCGATGGCCTGCAAATAAACCTCCGTTTTTCCGCTGCCGGTCACGCCGTGCAGCAGGAACGTGCGCTCGCGCGCATCGATTTTTCCCCCTTGCCCGCTCGGCAGATCCATGGCTCGAACAAGACTTTTCAGCGCCACCTGTTGCTCAGGATTCAGCGCCAGATGAGAAGTCGGCAGAATCTGCTCGTTGGCATACGGATCGCGCTCGTCGATCTCGGGCCGGATCTCGATCAAGCCCTGATCCTCCAATCGACGGAGTGTTCCCGCCGTGGTATGCAACAGTTCCTGGGCGCGAGCCATCGGCACCACGCCGAGTTTTCGGACTGCCTCCATCAGCTCTTGCTGGCGTTTGGTGAGCGTTGGAGGATCCGCTCGACCTGACGCAGGGCGCACGATCAAGCGTTCGCGCCAGCCGTCGTCTTCCCGTCGAACCGCATCGGGCAGCACGCTCTTCAACGCCGTCTCCATGGCGCAGCAATAATACTCCCCGATCCACCGTGCCAACTTCAGCGTCTGGGATGTCACAAACGGGTGAGCGCCAATGACCCTCGTGATATCTTTGAGCGTCTGAACGGGTGTTTCAGTGAGCAGCGCGGTCACACACCCCACCACTTCCCGATGACCAAACGGAACCTTGACGCGCGAACCGACCATCACGAGAGCCGCCAGATCGGGGGGCACCCGGTAATCGAATTCCTTCCGAAGCGCTATCTCGAGCGCCACCCTCGCGATTTTCACCGCGAGAGCAAACCTCATCGACTCTCCGCAGTCAACCAAACGGGGAAGCACCCATTTTTTCTCCTCTCGAACGGTCAGGTCAGAGATCTGCCCGCAGATTGCAAAATCAGCTAATGACTTTTGGAAAACAAGGTGAACAAACCTTGGAGGAACTGGATCTCCTTCTCTTTGGTGGCGACGGGTCCCTCGGCAGGGCGACGTTGGTCGCGTCCGCCTCCGTGCATTTCGTGGATGCGCTGGCTGAAGAAGGGTTTGGGATTGGCAGCGGTGGTTTGTTCGTTTCGCGCCACTTCGATCCAGTGGGGGAGGCGTTCAAGGAGCGCGTGGACAGAAGATGGCTGGTAGGTTTCGATCAATTTCAAGAGGTCACACGCCGTGGTGGCTGTGTAACCCTCGCCGCACGCCGTGAGGGACAGGAAGAGCTCGAGGATTTCGCGGCGGGCTGGCAATTCCCAAACTGCGCGCCGAGCGATGGCTTTGAGCAGGGGGCGATCCTTGGCTGGGGGCAGGTTCAGGACCATCTTAAGGAGTGCCTCCGGAATGAACGCATCCAGCCTGAGCCTGTGGACGTAGCGTTCGATGGTTACGGCCCTCAATTCCAACCGATGCTCCAGCCCGTCCTCCGACAGCAGGCGGGACCGGGTGGGTCTCTGGAGCAGATGGGCCTCAATTTCCGCCCATTGAACGCGCGGCACGGAGCTGGCGCCGAGCAATTCGGCAAAGGGCGTTTGATCTTGGAGCGAGGGCGTAAAGAGGGGCGAAAAAAGGAGGTCGATTTCGAAATCTTCTAATTTTGGAACATCCTCCACCAGAAAGCGTGAGAGGTCATCCCGGCCCACTCCATGCGTTCCGGCGATGTGCTTGATCACCTGGGGCGTGAGCGCCCTGGGGCGCTCCAGTTCGAGCACGAGGACATCAATGAGTGGTTTCATCGGTGACAGTGTCTCCAAAAAAACGGAAAGACGAAAGCAGAAAGCGGTTTGCTTTCAACTTTCTGCTTTTACTGCCGTGGCTCGGGTCTGTAGTGTTCCCCTCTGTCATTTTTTGAAACTCGAGTTTAATTGTGTCCACAAATCCATTAGCGGAGATTCGAACCATCCGGTTGAACAAAGCGGCCTCGCTGCGGCAGTTGGGCCTTGATCCGTATCCTTCCAAAAGCAAACGGACCGCGTACTCCAAATCAATTCTCGATGATTTTGAGAATCAGGACGGCCGCGTGGTCACTGTCGCGGGGCGCTTGATGTCCTGGCGGAAACAAGGCGCGCTCAGCTTTGGTCATGTCCAGGATCAAACGGGCAAGATCCAGCTCTTTCTCCGGAAGAACCTCGTGGCCGTGACGGATCGGGCGACGGGAACTCTAGGCTACACCGAGATGAACTTGCTGGACCTGGGGGATCTGGTGGAGGCGACCGGAAAGGTCATGCGGACCGAGCGCGGTGAAGTGTCCGTCTTGGTGGAGCAATTTCGCCTGCTGACAAAATCTTTGAGGCCGCTTCCAGATCAATGGTCAGGACTGAAGGATCGCGAACAAATCCTGCGCAAGCGTTACCTGGACACCATTTTGAATCCCTCCACTCAGGAACGATTTGCTTCCATATCGAGGATGGTTCGGGCAATCCGCGAGTTTCTTGATGCAAAGGGTTTTCTCGAGTTTGCCACTCCGGCGATTCAGCCTCAATATGGCGGCGGCACCGCCAAGCCGTTTAAGACCCATGTCAACGCGCTGGGCTGTGACATGTATCTGGCCATCTCCCACGAGCTCTACCTGAAGCGCTTGATCGCCGGGGGCTATGACAAGGTTTACACGGTGGGACGATATTTTCGGAATGAAGGCATCGACCGATCCCATCACCCCGAGTTTTCCATGGTGGAGACCATGACGGCCTACGAAAACTATGAGTACAACATGGATCTTGTGGAGGAGATGTTCCGGCATGTGGCGGTGAAAGCCTTCGGGAAAACGCAGTTCAATGTGCGAGGTCATGTGATTGACTTTGGCGAACCTTGGCGACGGATCTCCATGGCGGACGCGGTCCTGGGCAAGACAGACGTGGATTTTCGAACCCTCGGCGGAGTGGCGGAAGCACACGAAGTTCTTGAAAAACTCGAAATCCAAGAGCGTCCGGCGAGCGTGGGTGAATCCTTGGTCCTGGCATTCGAGGCCACGGTGGAGCCGTTTTTGATCGAGCCCACGCTGGTGTATGGCCATCCCGTGGAGATTTCCCCGCTTGCTAAACCCCTTGCGGAAGACCCGCGCTTTGTGGAGCGTTTCGAGATCTTTGTCGCGGGCATGGAATGCGGCGACAATTGGTCGGAGCAAAACGATCCGGTTAGCCTGCTGGAATCATGGCGGAAATCGTATCGCAAGGAGGACCGCGACAGCGGCGAGTTTCACGCGCTGGACTACGATTTTATCGAGGCTTTGGAATACGGATTGCCGCCCACGACTGGAATCGGTCCCGGTCTGGAGCGCATGGCCATGATTTTCACGGAGCAAGAGAACATCGACGACGTGATTTTCTTTCCGTTGATGCGTCCTTCCCTGTCGGCCTTTAACGCGGCGGTCTATGGGGTGGAGAAGGAGGAAGACGACCGCCCTTCAGACTTGGTGCTCGGTGCCGTGGACTTTGAGGCTTTGCTCGAGCAGGGGCGTCTGTGCGTCGGCGAAGACCCTGTCCGCGCGGAGGCGACTCCCACCTATTGGAACGACGAAGCGGGGGATCGAGTTGCGGGATTCAGCGGCCGCGTTGTCCTGCGTGGATTTCGCGGCTACGACATCGTGACCGTCGCGCTGAGTTCGCGGAACTGGCCCGAAGCGCTTTCTCGCGAAGCCGCCAAGGCCGCGTTCACTCTCGCCGTTTTAACACTGGTTCTTAAACCCATCGAGTCTCGGCTCGGCGGACGCAAAGTGGAATGCAAGGGGCAGTGATCAGTGGTCAGTGATCAGTGGTCAGTGATCAGTGGTCAGTGGTCAGTGGTCGGTGGTCAGGGGGCAGGGGGGAGTCATCAGCTTGCCGCTGCCGTAGGTTTGTGGTCTCGATTCACGTCCAGTTGTTGAATGGAATCTTTCCATGAATCCTGGGGCGGGGACGGCTCGTCCCCGGTTCGAGTGCCGAGCGAAGAGGACCTGGGGACGAGCCGTTACTACCCCGGTTCATGGGCACGATTCGCGTCCATTCGCTGGAGGTTCTTCCTTTCCATGAGCCCCTCGATTGGAGTTCCGTCCCGCAGGAGACGGGACGGTCCGGACCGCCTGAAGACGGAACTCCAAACCGGGGACGTGATCACTTGCTTGGGGTCATGGCCTCGATTCACGTGCGAAGTTCGGAGGTGTTCCCTCTCCATGAACCTCCGGCCTGTAGCCGCCGACGTGAGGAGGCGGAGCGGGCAGTTGGCGACAGCATCTGCCTCCTCACGTCGGCGGCTACAAGGTTCATGGCCTCGATTCACGTCCGGAATTTGGAGGTATTCGTTTTCCATGAACCGAATTCAAGGCGAACTGTCAGGGAGCATTAAGGTCATGGTTTTGCGTCCCCAGATCACGATTTCAACCGATTTGACTGAGGTCTGATGCGCACGCCGAGGATTCCGCACACATCGGAGGCACTCGTGTCCAGATGCTGACCGACGCCGATCAAGCGAATGTGCAGGTTATTGTTTTGAGTGACCCCCATCGGCCTCCACGGGAGTTTATTAAAACCGAAACGGGCACGACTACCGAAGTTCCTTGAGGAGAAAGGTGTAGGCTAGGGCTGACATGTAGGCTGATTGCTTGTTGTTGGCCGCGCCGCCGTGGCCGCCTTCGATGTTTTCGTAATAGAGCACGTTGTGACCCTGCTCCTTCATCTTCGCCACCATCTTTCGGGCATGGCCCGGATGCACTCGGTCGTCGCGCGTGGAGGTCGTGAATAGGATGCGCGGATATTTCTTGCCCTGGGTGACGTTGTGATAAGGGGAGAATTTGCGGATGTACGCCCAGTCTTCCGACTTGTCCGGATCACCAAATTCATCCATCCAGCTCGCGCCCGCGAGAAGTTGGTTATACCGCCGCATGTCGAGCAACGGCACCTGGCAAACAACCGCTTTGAAGAGGTCCGGACGTTGGGCCACCATCACTCCCATGAGCAGCCCACCGTTTGATCCTCCCTGGATTCCCAGGTGTTGCGAGGATGTCACCTTGCGAGCGATGAGATTTTCGGCCACGGCGATGAAGTCGTCGTAGGCTCGCTGCCGGTGCTGTTTGCGCGCTGCTTCGTGCCACTTCGGGCCGAACTCGCCCCCGCCGCGGATGTTGGCGAGGACATACACGCCGCCCCGCTCCAGCCAGGCCGAGCCCACCGAACTGCTGTAACTTGGAAGCATCGAGATCTCGAATCCTCCATAACCGTAAAGCAAGGTGGGAGCGCGGCCGTCGGCTTCCAGGCCCTTCCGACTCACCTGGAAGTAGGGAACCTTCACCCCATCCTTGGAAGTGACCTCGTGCTGACTGATCTCCAAACTCTCAGCTTTGAAGAACGCGGGGAGACTCTTCAACTTCTCACGGTCGGATTTTCCGATCGTGCCGAAGTAGAGGCTGGAAGGCGTTAAGAAGTCTGTGAACGTCATGAAATAATCGTCCGACTCGTCCGCATCGACCTGGCTGATGCTCACCGAGCCAAAGGCGGGCGCGTCCAACGGTGTCCGGGTCCATCGACCGTTCTCATGCCTGAGGACGTAGAGTTTGTTGCGAACATTCTCGAGCTCGTTGACTATCAAAAAATTCTTAGTCGGGGTCGCCCCGGCCAGAGACTTCCGGTCGGTCGGCTCGAAAAGGATCGAGAAAGCGCGTTGCCCAGACAAATAATCTTCGAAATTGGCCGCGAGCAGCGCGCCAGCGAGATAGGATTTGCCGGAAACTTCCCAGTCCGATCTCAAACGCAGCACGATCTGGTCCTCGAACGTGCTGACCTCCGCGTCCGCCGGCTTCTCGATCTTTGTCCACCGGTCGCCTCGGCGAACGTGCGTTTCGGTGGTGAAAAATGTTGGGGCGCGCTCGATGAATTCGTAGAGCCGCCCGTGATCGTGGACGACCGAGGCGCTCACCGCGACATCGGTGGATTGCCCTTCCATCACCGTCTTGGCTTCGGCGAGTCGAGTGCCGCGCTTCCATTCTTTGATCAGCCGCGGATAGCCCGAAGTTGTGAGCGAACCGGGGCCGAAGTCGGTCCCCACATAGAGCGTGTCGCGGTTTCGCCATTCCACGTCCATTTTCGCCTCGGGCAGCTCAAAGCCTCCTGCGACGAAAGTCTTCGTCGTGAGATCGAATTCTCGGACCACGGTGGCGTCAGCGCCGCCGCGAGAGATCAGGACCACGCATCGGTCGTGGGTTGGGCGCAGCACCTTATAACCTTTCCAAACCCAGTTCTCCTTTTCAACGGCTCCCAATTTGTCGAGATCCAGCACGATTTCCCAGGAGGGTTCGGGTTTGCGATATTCGTCAAGCGTGGTTCGGCGCCACAAGCCGCGGGGGTTGTTTTCGTCCCGCCAGAAATTGTAATAGAACCCCCCGTGCTTGGCGACATAAGGGATTCGTTCCTTGGAATCGAGAATCGAGAGCAGACGCTTTCGGGTGGGCTCAAAATCGGTTGAGGCCTCCAGCTCTTTCGTGCTGACGCCGTTTTGCGCTTTGACCCAGGAGAGTGATTTTTCAGCGGTGACGTCCTCGAGCCACCGATAGGGATCGTCCGGGGTTTCGGCTTTCGAAGCGGCGGGTTGGCTGATCGCGGATTCGGCGCTGAAGGCAGTGTAGGACAGAGCAAGTTCGAAGGTGGCAACAGTCATTGCGAGGGTCAGTCTTTGGGCAATAAACGGGGTTTGAAAGTTCATGCATCAATCTTCTGTGTCTTATCAGGATTTTCCAACAATTTTTTGCAAACCGGACTTTTCATCCTCGTGGATTCCATTAGATAACCGCGGGGAAAACTCTGAACTCAGTAAATCGACCCTGTTTAGCCTGATGCTCGAGCAACACCAATTTCCCGCTCCCAATCGTAATCGTAATCGTAATCCACCACTCTGTTTCAAGGGCAACACTCGAGGATTAGCACCACAGCGACGCTTCATCCGAGGATTCAACCACGGATGACACGGATGACACGGATGGGAGGGAATTCACCCTCATCTTAGCCGTGCAATCCGTGCAATCCGCGCAATCCGTAGTCAATTTCAAAAAGTGTCGCTGTAGTGTTAGGATTAGGATTACGAAAAATGGAGGAATTGGAGGGGCCTCTTCGGATTGCGATTTCAACTGATTTTACTAAGGTCTGACTGTTCCGGGGCGCACTTCCTATTTCGACCGATCGAACAGCACCTTGACCATGTGCAACTGCTGTTCGGAGCCTGCAAACAGAGCTTCGGGATAGCGTCGATACGCCCTCATCTCCTGGTAGATGATTCCGCCCTGGCTGAGGTTCAAGCCCAGGCCGGCCAGGTATTGCAGCCGAAGGTTGCGATCTTCGTTTATTTCAGCATGTTGCAGCCAGCGCCGCAAGTCGGACCCTCGGCCGACGTAGGTCGCCAGAAGGCTGTAACCGGACGTGAATCCGACATCCTTCAGCGATTGAGCCGCACGATCCTGCTGGTGCAACCGTTCTTGGAGCGCCTCCACGTTGATCGTGATCGACTCGGCCTGACCCAGCATGACGACGTCGTAGCCCTCTCCGTTGTCGTCGTTGCCCCAGATTGTGCCGTTGGGAAACACGTCAAAAAATGTCGCCATCTCACTCTTCACGACAGCCGTGTTGCTTTCGTAGAGGGGCACCCATTGCGTGACGAGCCCGCCGGGATTCAAGTGCTGTTTGCATAATTCAAAATACTCCCGCGTATACAGAGTGGCGGCACCCTTGACCCAAGGGTGGATTGGATCGGAAGTGATGATATCGAATTTCTCTGTCGTGGTGAGGATGTAGTGCCTTGCGTCGTCATAGACAAGCGTCACCCGGGGATCCGTCATCACGTTGTAATTCTCCTTGCCGAAATAGTGCGCCACGACTTTTGGGATCAACGGTTCGATCTCGCAGAGGACGATCCTCTCTATCCCTGGATGCACCACAAACGAGCCCGCCGTGACGCCCGCCCCGCATCCGACGACGAGCACCGAGCGCGGCTTTGGGTGGAACAACGCGGGGATGTGTCCGAGCATTCGCTGGAGCCTCATGTCTCTGGCTTCGGTTGAGGCTTCGACCTTGCCGCTGACATGGAAGTTCCGATCGCCGTTGCGCATCTCCGTGACGGCGACTGTGGCGTTCATGCCCTCGCCCACATAGAGGATTTTCTTGTCATCGTCATAAGTTGGTTGATAACGGCCATAAGCCACCAATTCCCACGGGACCTGGGGCACGCTCATCGCGAGCTCCGCAACCACCCACAGCATTGCCAGAATTCCACACACACTCCTGATCCTAGGCCTTGGCTTCCCTGATTCGCTGACCGTCCTGGTACCGACGCAGGAGGGCCAAAGGTGGGTGACGAACAGGAGCAACGCCGCCAAGGCCGACAGCGTGATCAACACTTGCTGAGCCCCTTTTGTTCCCACCCAGGCTACCAGGAAGAGGCTGCAGCCGAGGGCACCGACGATCGCACCGAGCGTGTTGGCCGCATAAACCCTTCCCACCAGCCGTGCTGGATCAGCTCCGCGCGTGGTCACCGACGCGAGGGCCAAAGGAAAGCTCGCGCCCCACAGGCACGCCGGCGGCAGGATCGCCCACAGGCAACGCACGAGGTCCAGTTGGAAGTTAATCCATGGACTCCGCGAGAGCGATGGGTTGATCGGCCAATACGGGAGCGACTTCGCGATCATCCAGGCGGCCCAGGTCATCGCAGCGGCCAGCAGAAGCTGGCACCAACCCAGCGCGAGCCGCGGGGACGCGGTCCATCGCGCCAGCAATGATCCGACACTGCTCCCGATCCCAAGCCCGCCCAGGAACACCGCCAGAATGATGGAGAAAGTATAGACAGTCTGCCCCAGCATCAGCGACAGCAGTCGTGTCCAAATCACCTCCGCTCCTAGGGCGCACAGGCCCGAGAGCGCAATGGCGCAGTACACCGGCCAGGCGTTGGGCGTGTTTTGGTCGGGCTCGGCCACCGGTGTGTTGGGTTCGAGGTCGAACGGGGCTTTGCCAGCCAGGACGAATCCAATCGAAGCCACGATCCCGTTGATCGCCACGGCAACCAGTGTTGCCGTCGTCATGTCATGGACTCGCAACAGGTAGAATCCAGCCAGCAGACAACCGAACACCGCTCCCGCGATGTTTGCGCCATAAAAGAACCCCAGCCATGCGACTCCGCGAGGGGTGGCTTCGATCCAGCGAGCAATCGCGGGCAGGGTTGCGCCCATGAGCAGGGTGGGGGGAAGAAGACACACTGCGGCGGCGGCGCTGCGGAGCAGGATTCCCGCCAAGCCATGCCCTGCATTGGGCGCGTAGATCCGGGAGACATAAGGGACGACGAGCAACACCATGATTGCGAGGACACCGATCCCTAATTCGAGCAGGGCATAAACGCGCAAGGGATGGTGGTGAACCGGGACAAACCGGGACAGAGCAAGGCTGCCTAGACACATCCCGCCCATGAAAGTCCCCAGCAACACCCCCAGCGAAACCGCCGACGATCCCATCACAAGTTGGAGCAACTGGAACCAGACGATTTCGTAAATCAACGCGGCGCATCCGCTACCCACAAACAGCAGGAACAGCCAGGGCAGGAACTTGCGGGAAGGGTGTGGCAACATTTTCAAATCCCAGGGCAGGCATCACGAGGAAGAGGTCGGAGTTACTTCCTGACCATGCAATTGCCCTGCACCGAATCCGCATTGGGATCTTCG
This sequence comes from Akkermansia muciniphila, assembly GCA_945865375.1. Classification (GTDB taxonomy): domain Bacteria; phylum Verrucomicrobiota; class Verrucomicrobiia; order Limisphaerales; family F1-80-MAGS106; genus F1-80-MAGS106. Next base: position 43,897 of record CAMBEJ010000016.1, read on the forward strand.
GCAGCGGCCAGAGGGGACGCTGTGCACGCTCAGAATCACTGGCGCGACACATCGGGCCAAAGGGTTTCGCATGAGGATCGGTTTCCTCTCAGAAAAGAATCTCAAAACTTCCATCGTCGCGGGTGAAAGCGGTCGGAGAGCCCCAAACAGGGACGCCGTCCTGGCGGCCCTGGGTTGAGGTAGGTTTTCCTTTCTGATCGAAGACCTGCCAAGCCAAGGTGCCGCCTTTTTGCCAGCCGGTGCCCTCATCCCAGGCGAGCAGCGTTTCACCTTGAGTGTTCGTCACCGCGACGGGGTGTTTCCTTTTTCCAGTGCCAACCGGAGCGATCGGCTCGGCGACTTTTCCCGTGCGAGCGTCGACCGAGGTGAACCAGACCTGCCCCATGGTTTCCCACGCCGCGAGGGTTCCGCTTGCACCCGATCCCAGCCACGCGGAACTCATGGGACAAGTGGTCGCTTTCCAAGGATGTGAATGGAGCGTACGGAACGTCTTTCCAAAATCCGTGGAAGTCAGCAGGGTCTGGTCGCGATCTGTTCCACCGCGAGCTGCGCGATACAGCAAATAGAGCGCGCCTTTGGAGTCGGCGAATGCCTTCAAGCCGCAGCAGCCGCACGCGCCGATCGGGTCCGGGTTGGCTCGCTTCTCTCGCGTAAACGTTCTTCCATCATCGGTTGAGAGGGCCATGAAAACTGAACGGTCGGCCTCGGTGCCGGGATTGGTGGCCTCGATGCCGTGCCAGGCGACATAAACATTGCCCTCGTCGTCGGCTGCGACCGAGCCGCCGCCGTCCAGATGGCGTGTGTCGTTCATCAGGTCGCGCTCCGTCTCAAAGGCGTTGCCGCTGTTATCGAGCCGCGCGTAGAGCATCGGGGCACCCTCGTGTCCTGAAGCCTTGCCGCTTCCATTCCATGCCACATGAACGCGGCCTGCCCGGCCGATTGCCAGTTGGGCTCCCCGGATGGTCCCCACCGCGATCGCGGATCCGGCTTTGGAATTGACGCGCAATGGCTTCGAGAAGGGCGCGCCGTCTGACCATCTGCGAACATAAAACAGATCGCCCGCTTTGGGGTCACCTTTGAAGTAAACGAGATGCACGACACCGTCTTGGCTTTTGAACGCCTGAGGTTGCAATCCGCCTTCGGGGACGCGGGTGAGCGTGACGTCGCCAGCGTGGCCCACTGCGAGTGCAATCCACAAACTCCAGGAGGCAAACGCCGCGCCAAGTGATCTTCGGTTTATCGGTCTCATAAAGGTTTCTGTTGCAAGAGTGATCCCAATCGCGATCCCTTGCAACCTTGCTGAATGGGCGAGCAGCAGTGCTCATGATGGCCGGCGAAGTGGGGCAGGCCACCAGGTTGAGACCTCAGTAAAATCGGTTGAAATCGTGATCTCGACCATTTCCCGGTGGGACGCCTCATTCCATCAGCGCCTTGCCGCGCCCGACACGGGAGTCCTAGACCTTTCGTCCAAGGATCCGGTCCAGCGAGTCCGATGTCTGGTGGATCAACGCCTCAGGGTAATGCGGGTACGGGTGGAAATACTCGAATGTCAGGAATCCGCGATAGCCTATTTCATCCAGCGCCTCCGTGACCGCCGGCCAGTTCGTCGTTCCGTCGAGGAGGGGCCGAAACGTCTCGAGCGAGTAATCGGTGCCTTTCTTGGTGAACTCCTTGAGATGAATGTTTTTCGTGCGTTTGCCTAGGATCGGCACCCAATGCTCAGCGTGCTGGAACATCGAGATGTTGCCGGTATCAAAATGCACCCGCACACGTTCACTGGAGAAGCTGTCCACAAACGTGTTCATCTCCATTGGGGTCATCAGGTAACCGTTGAAGAAAATGTTCTCGATGTTGAGTGTGACCTTGAGCTTTTCCGCTTGCTTGGCGAGCTTGCCTACCGCTTCCCTGGCCCGTCGATCGCAAACGTCGTTCGGCACGGGCTCGTGGTCGGTTCGCCAAGGAATGTGAACGGCGCCAGGCACAACAAGGACGTTCTCGACGCCAAGATCGTGAGCGGCCTGGGCTATCTTCCCTGCCAGATCAAGACCCCGTTCGCGCTTGGCTGGATCGTTGCTCGTCAGGGGATAGGGCCAGAAGAGGAACGAACACAAGCCGCTGATCTGGATGCCGACCGCGTCCGCCATGCGACGGATGGCTTCGTAATCCTTCGTGCTGGACTTGGGGGACAGATCGTTGTCGAGGTCGTAGTTCAGTTCCACGGCGTCGAAGCCGGCGTTCTTCGCGAGTTGCAGGCACTCGCGGAGGTTCATCCGCTCGGGGTAGGGGAACGCCCATTGATTGATCGACTTCAGCATGTCGTATCGTTTGGTCGCGCCTCGGCGTGGGTCCCGGTTCGGCGCGGCGGCGGCCCTTGCCGGCTCGAAAGCGGCGGCGGACAAGCCCAAAGTGGCCATCGTGGCCTTGAGCGCGTTCCTCCGGCTGAGAAGCTCGGAATTCAACGTGGGCGAGCCAACCGCGACCGTTGAGCGTTGAGCGTGAAGATGGGTGTTCATGGCGGTTCAAGGAAGAGTGTTCAAAAGAGAGTTTGTGTGCTTTCCACAGTTCTACCGTCGCCCGAAGAAATGGGCCAGCCAGAATACCGGCCAATTGTCGAAGGCCGAGTCGGGATCTTTCCATGAACCGTACCGGTAGGGTTGCGGTGCTCCGCAACCGTGATCCCCTGTTGCACCTTCCAGAGGCGCAACGAACAAACGAGGAAATTCCGAGAACAGACAGATTATCCCGCTGTTTCGGGAAGACTGCCACGTTAGGAGAGTCGCATTGGGTTTGTCTCAGGTCCTGCTTCGCAACCCTGGATCGCAAGCACTCAGACTCCGGAGCATCGTTCCGCCAGTGACAGCGCACTCGGGCTCAGTCCGACGCGGCGGGCCAAGTCAGATTGGCGGGAGTCGAACGTGCAGAACTCGGCGATTCCAAGAACCGATGCGGCGGCCACGTGAATGATGTCCAGACTGCGGCTACCGACAAAGGGGGTATGGTATTCGGCTAGGCTTTCCGCCGGACGCAGGATTCGGTGCCAAAGACCGATATAGCTGTCAGGAAAACACCAACGCAAGGGGCCCTTCTGAAACCAGCCACAGCGCCCATCCACCCTAACACTACAGCGACACTTTTGGAAATTGACCACGGATTGCACGGATAAGATGAGGGTAGATTCCTTCCGATCCGTGTCATCCGTGGGTGAACTCTCGGATGAAGTGTCGCTGTAGTGCTCAGTAGCAGCCACTGCGGAGGACGTGTCAATTCAGCTCCGAAAAGTGGATTTTGGAGCTTTCATGTATCAATGATTCAGAACTGACCCCTTTACAGAGACACAGAGGCACAGAGAAGAACGGGGATTTACCGCGGAAAGAGGACCGAAAGGAAACCGAATAATCCAAGTGGGGAACTATGTGGATTTTAACTACGGACCGGGGTTCATTTAACCGCATAGAACGCAAAGAACACAGGGGGGAAGGGTTGGGATGGGTGCCCGCGAATGAACGCGAATCCACGCGAATGGAACCTGGGGTGGAACTGCCCCAATTCGGAGACGGTGGTTCACGATTCGCGTCCATTCGCGTGATTCGCGGGCACCCTCCTGAATAGCAACCTATTTCGGTTCCATTTCGGTCTCCTTTCTGTGGTTAACTTTTCTCCCCACTCCCCACTGATAACTGACCACTGATTACAGTCATCAGCCCGTCTCCAGCCCGTCGGCCTCAGTGATTTTAAACTCGGCATTGATGTGACTGAGTTCGCGTTGCATTTCCGGGTCGGCGGCCATTGTGGCGAGATCGGTTTCCCAGGTGTCGCGGCGTCCCGACACCGCAACACGAACGCGATGGACGAGACGTTCCAGAAGGCTGAGTTGAGCCTCGGGTGACAAGCGCGCAAACTCGCTTTCGATCTTGTTAAGGGCTGGTGTTGCCATAATGGTGGTGTTGTCGGATTTTTCGGCGGCAAGTCAACGGCGCAGGCATCGGCTTGTCCCTCCGAACAAGGGTCAATATTCTTCAAAACCGCTTCATCCATCCGAATCAGCGGTGGCCAACGCCGTTATAGAAGGTGTTTTCTATAAATTGTCTGTCCCTGCTTCCCCTTTGATGGCAAATAGACGGCATTGGCGGCTCAAATTCGGGCGAGCAACGCTTGCGCCTTGGGCGGCATTCCATCTGCCGCGCGTCCGGCGGCGATGACTTTGCGGAGCATCTCCAATGAAGGAGAGGCAATAACTTCAAACTCCCCTGTCCGAATGGCGTTGAGCAACTCCGTCTCCACCCGGCCACACAGCGCCGTGGAATAGGCAACGGTTGAGTTGCGGTCCAATTCAGTCCAGTCCGCGGGTGTCAAAATGCAGTCCCGGTCACGCCACTTGCCCTCGTCGGTGGTGATGCGGACGAGCACGATGTAACCGCCGTTGGTTAGCGGGTCGGAGAGAATCAGACAGCGGTGATACGGCTCTTGGCGGCACTTCAAGGCCGCGCCCAGGCGCAGCCGGAACGGCTCATCCATGGGCGAAGATTTCATTCAAGCGATTAAGCTCGCGCGCCTCACGCGTCAGCCATGCGATTTCATCGCCAGCTTTCCCGAGCGCTTCGCCAATCCGTTCCACCGAGATGGGCGACTTCCCGCTGGAGACCGGCGTCCACTCTTTGCAATGGTCGTGACACCAATCCACCAGTTGCCATTGCGTCTTGCCGCCGTGCTCGGCCCAGATTTCGTCCAGAAGCTTCACCTCCGCATTGGAGACTTGCTCGCGTTCCGGCATGCGCAAAAGCGCCACTTCATGATTCGCCCGGTCGCTGATGCACTGTTCCCATCGGAGGTCAGCTTCCTTGTAGAGCCGTCCTTCGTTGACGAGGTCGAGCACTTCGCTGGTCACTGGGCCATTGCGCAAGGAGAGATAGTCACCGCCGCACACGGGGATGCCGCGCCGGTCCAGCGAGAGCCGGTCCAGCAGATACAGCAGCTTCACCAGCTTCATGATGTTCATCTGACCGCCGCCGCGCTCCAAGAACAGGCACGCGGCCTCGGTCGCTTTGCCGATATGGAAACGAAAGTTCATAACACGGATAATCTAGCGGCAAATTCCCGGTCGTTTCAACCAAACAAATCGCCCCGCGACATCAAACAAGTCGTCCTGAGGGGGCGCAACAGAATCGCCATGGAGTGGAATTTCATAAAAAGATTTACGCACGCATCGTCGGCTATGAAAGCGAACTTGTGTCATGGTTCTGCGGGATTCTCCCTTCGTCGGCTCGTTTTAGGGTTGAGGTAATCCAGCGGATCCTCAACTCCTTCGAGAATGGTTGCCAGTTGATCGCGCTTGGCGCGGATCGTGCGCGTCATTTCGACGTCGTGCTGGCGGTAGGGAAAAACAGGTTGGCCATCGAGAGTCGCGCGTGATATAAAAATCCATGAAAACAATCCACGCAGTCTATGAACAAGGTGTGTTTCGTCCGCAGGAAACGGTGCATTTGACAGAGCGGACTGGGGTGGAGTTTGAGCCACGCCCCGTTCAGACTTCTGCCGATTATGCGGAAAAAGTCGAAGCCGTTCGGACGGCCATGAAGGACGAACTGTTTCTCCAGGACTTGAACGAAGTTTCCGCGAGCTTCAGTGGCGTTGACGCCGCCGGTTGGGCGACGGAATTATGAAGTACAGGTGGCGCCTCTTTTGGGCCAACTTGGATCCGGTGGAATTAACCCACCACCCTTCGTGGCCGGGTTCTCACCAACTCGGCCACGTTCCTCCGCTACGCTTGAATGGGGAACGCGAGCGCTTGATCTGGCTTCGCTCTCTGCGCTCCGCCACCGGGTCTCTCTCGTTCCGGGTAAGTCGAACAGTGCCTGGCCAAGATGTGAGCCACGGCGAGTCAGTAAGACCTCGCGCCAAAGCCGCAGAAGCCTCAGGTTAATGCCCATTCCAAACGCAGAAAGCAGAAAGCAGAAAGTGATTTGGTCCGATTTTCCTTGGCGCCAAATCGTTTATAAGTGGCTTGACCCCCCCTTTGCAGCCTGACATTTTCAAGGCATGAGCACGGTGGAGAATCTCGTCGAGAAAGTGAGGACCATAAATCCGGCGCTACAATTGGAGGTCCTCCATTACGTTGATTACTTGTCGGTCAGGCAATCGGGAGAGGATGTGCAGGAGTCGCGCCTCAGCCTGGCAATGGCCCTGCGCGGCATGGAGGACGAGGTCTGGCCCGATTACAAGGACGAGGATTATCTGGAAAAGTGGCAATGAAACAGCTCGGCCAGATTGTCACTTTTCAGTTTCCTCAAACGGATCTTTTGCCAGGCAAACCCAGACCAGCCCTGCTCGTGGCGAGGACTCCTGGCCAGTTTGACGATTGGCTGCTCTGCATGGTGTCCACCGAATTAAGACAGGCGATCTCCGACTTTGATGAATTGGTCCTCCCGACCGATGCCGATTTCGTTCAGACCGGTTTACGAAACCCAGCGTCATCAGGCTGGCCCGGTTAAGCGTGGTATCATCTCGGCTGTTGATTGGGACCATCGGGTCGATTTCGCCCGAGCGCATCCGGCGCATCCGCCGGAGAATTGCGGATTGGATAGGCCCAAAGACCTGACCTTCTGGGAGATGGGCTGTCGATGAACACGCGGACAACGCTGTTCGCGCTCTGTTTTCGTTGCGCCGCCGGTCTCTCTCTTTCCGAGTCTGTCGAACGGCGCTTGGCCAAGGCCTGAGCCACGGCGAGTCAGTGAGAGCTCACGCCAAAGCCGCGAAGGAGGGTATGAGAAGTTGCAGCCGAGCTTGCGCGCCGGTCGCGCGATTCAGGTCGTTGTAAATCGCTCCGGGATACTCGATCCTCAGCTTGCGGGGCATGGCGGGCGGGGGAGTGACCCGCGCCGCTTGATGTGTCAACATCGAGACCTTTCCGCTCTGACATAACACCGTCGCGCTGACGAATCACAATGTCATGTCTTGGAGCCGGCGGGAGCGCGTTTGCGGGCCAGGGCTTTTATAATCCGTTCCGTGCGCCGAGGGTCCGGTCGTTTCAAGCCGTCAAGAAGACGGTTCGGACTGGTTTCGAGAAACTGCGACAGCCGGGCGAGCGTGGTCACGGCAAAGGGAAAACCGCCGCGCTCAATCGCCCCGATGGTCTGAACGTGGACGCCTTTCAGTTCGGCCAGACATTCCTGAGTCAGGCCGGTCTTCTGACGAGCCTCACGGATGTTTCGTCCGATCAGCCGCAGGATGTCGCGGTCACTCAGACTGAGTGCAGGGCTGCTTCAAGAAAACGGAGCGCTGGTTTCCAACCGGCTCGGGTTCAACGATCAGCCGACCTCTACCCAAGCCGATTAGAAATCGGCGCTCGTGCGCTTGAGAGTGAGCTCGGCCATGGTCAGCAAGGCTTCCTCACATCATCCACCAGGACACTTTTGAATCGCTCTTCCCACAGCGTGCCTTCCCGGCCAGTGGGATGGTTGTACCACGCGCTGAACCGCTGCTTGAGCAGCCGGTTGAACCAACTCACATCCCACATCTGCCGAAAGAACCGCTCCAGAAGGGCTTTCTCACCCTCCCCATCTTTGGCTACTCGGAACAGTTCGATTTGCGCTTTGGTCCGGGTGTAATCCTCTTCAAACTCCATTCCCTTCAGCAACTCCAATAGTTGCTCGGCGGTGGGCAGCACATCGGGCCGTTTGGGCACCTCCAACAGAATGTGGTAGTGATTGGACATCACGCAGTACGTCAGCACTCGCACTTGGCAGAACGCTTCGTGTTCCCGCGTCAACCGCGTGAAATGCTCCTTCTCCGCCTCCTCGAAAATGAACCGTCGATCCACGATTCGAGAAACGCAGTGATAATGCCCGACGCGTCGATCCGTCGGAAACTGGAGCCTCCCTTGCCTCACTTCCCTGTTTAATCAAACCCGCCCGCCGCACACAAGATTTTTCGTCAATAATCTGTCTGTCCCCAGTGGCTCCCTTTGTCCCCAGTGGCTCCCTTTCTCCCCTTCTGGGCCAGGACGCATGCCAAGCCTCGTCGGAGCAATCTATTCCACCGAAAACAGCGAAGAACCTATCTAAGCGCCATTCTGGACTGACCCCTTTCCTCCACGTCCCGGGATTCCAGTACGCCGCCACTCCTCCTTTTTTGGATGCCCGAATTTCACACAAACGCTGCTGACATCCTGCGGCTGCTCCGCTACGATGCGTGCCATGAAAAGTCCTTTTCCCGGCATGGACCCTTACTTGGAGACGCGATGGGAAGGTGTGCATCACAGACTCATCACTTACGCCTGCGACGCGCTCCAATCCCATCTGCCGGATGACCTGTGGGCCGTCCTCCAGGAACGCGTCTTTGTTGAGACAGATTCAGAACGGATGCGCCACGTTGTGCCCGATGTGCATATCTCCCGCGTCTATCCTCCGCCCACGCCGCAGGCCGTGATGCTGAGAGAAGGCGGTGTGGTGGTGGTCGAACCGGTTGTGTTTGAGTTGCACGACCTGGAGATCACGGAGGGCTACATCAAAATCCTCGACCGAGCCGGTGGCAAGGTCGTCACCGTGATCGAATTCTTAAGTCCAACCAACAAGAGCGGAGGCGTGGGCCAGGTGAAGTATCTGGAAAAGCAGGCAGAAATGTTGCGCTCCGACGCCAGCCTCGTCGAGATCGACTTGGTCCGTGCAGGCGAGCGAGTGTTGGCGCTGCCGCGCTACGAAATTCCGGTCCAACATCGGAGCGATTACCTGGCGTGCATCAGCCCGGGTTGGAAACGGAGCCGCCGCGAACTTTATCCGCTGCCATTGCGCCAACGCCTGCCGATCCTCCCCATTCCACTGCGCAAGCAGGAATCCCCGGTGAGCCTCGACCTCCAAGCGCTCGTGGACCAAGCTTACACAACGGGACGTTACGATCGGCTCGATTATGGCGCCGACCTAGAACCGCCGTTGTCGGCTGAAAACGCAGAGTGGGCGGAGGCGTTGCTGCAGGTTGCGGGGAAACGGTGAAGCTGTCCGCGAAAAGGAGAGGGGACACGAAGAAGGGGACAGGGAAATGATTCTGACACCGTCAAGTCTGCGTTCCGGGCGATGATTCACCGCCCCCCGCACCTCCCGCTCTGACTGCCGCCCGGATCGCTTCGGGGGACTGATTGCCAATCGGTGTTTCCGCCAGCGAAGCCGCCACCTCCTCGGGATGAGGCGGTTTCAAGGGCCGGATGAGCAGACCGTCCTCGCCCCAGGTCAAACACGTTCCAGCGGCCCGCCATGCTCGAGGCCCGCGCGACGGCACCATTCCAACGGAAACACCGTCTGCCGCCTGTGCGTCAAGGTCATCGGCGTTGCTTTGTTTGAGATTCCTTTTGCCCCTTTTCCGCCTTTTCGCGGCCAAAGATTCACGTCGCTTAGCCCCTGCCTCCCCGCTTCCGACTTCCCATTCCACGGCAAACAGGCCTTTCTCGGCCACAAAAATTTCTCCAAAACAAAACCTTGACGGAAAATCACTGAGGGCCAACGTAGGAGAATGCCTCAGCATTTAGAACTCCGCCGTTTCAAGAAATGGCTAGGCTGTGGGCGTGTAGGTTGAATGTGAATCAGCACAAGCATGACCTCACCAACGGAAAGGCCGCGACTGCGAGTCATCATCGACACGAACATATTTCTCGCCGCGTTATGGTCGAATCGCGGAGCGGCGTTTGAAATATTCGCGGTGCTTCGGCGAGGTCGCTGGCAAATGGTTTTGAGCAATCATTTGCTGTTCGAGTATGAGGAAGTAGCCAAGCGGAACGTGGCGGAAATGCAACTGGGTTTAGGGGAGATTGATGACATTCTCGACGCCCTCTGGGCCGCCGCTGAATTTTGCCAGCTCGAACCAGCCTGGATTCCCTGCCTGAGCGATCCCGATGATGAGCCGCTCCTGCAAATGGCGGTGGAGGCCCAGGTGCCCATCATCGTGACTCGCAATACGCGCCATTTGAAGCCCGCTGAAAAATTTGGTATAAAAGTTCTGACACCAGCCGAATTTCTGGCTAAATTGAAAGAAACCGCATGACCACTATTCAAGCGCAAGTGCCCGACCCTCTGGCACGGCAAGTCGCCGAACTCGCCAGGCAGGAAAACGTGACGGTGGATCAACTTATCAGCATTGCGCTGGCCTATCAGGTTTCCGCTTGGCGGCAGCGAGATACTGTGGCCGGGCGCGCTCCGCGAGGAAACTGGGAAAAATTCGACCGAGCGATGTCTCAAGTGCGCGACGTGCCGCCCCTGCCGGGGGATGAAAAGTGAAGCCGCCGACGCCCTTGAGCCGTGGGAGAACAAGAAGAACACGGCCTTCCCGCTGAATTGATGTGTTGTTTGCGCAATCGGCAGTATTCGCACCGGTCTCTGGCCCGTTGACGAAGCATCTGCCGGGTTTGCGGATCCATCAGGCGGCAGCCTGTTGCTTAAGCTGGAGACGCGCCTTGGCTTGCAAGATGGCGATCAAATTGCCCGCGTGCATGTAGGTCTCGTATTCGAGCCGTTCGTCGGGCGTCAGCATGCCTTAATTGCATTTCTCCGCCAACTCCCCCATCCGTGTCTGGGCCACCGGGTCTGCCTTCAACTGGGCCAACGCCCGGGCACTTTCAGGATTGAAACATCGGCTGATCGGATCCAGCAGCCGATCCAGAACACTCGAGGTATCATCGGTCGTCATGAGGCGATTCAGGTCATTGTAAGTCGCTCCAGCATACTCGATCCTCAGCTTGCGGGGCATGGCGGGCGGGGGAGTGACCCGCGCCGCTTGATGTGTCAACATCGAGACCTTTCCGCTCTGACATAACACCGTCTTGCTGACGAATCACACTGTCATGCCTTGGAGCCGGCGGGAGCGCGTTTGCGGGCCAGGGCTTTTGTGATCCGCTCCGTGCGCCGGGGGTCCGGTCGTTTCAAGCCGTCAAGAAGGCGGTTCGGACTGGTTTCGAGAAACTGCGACAGCCGGGCGAGCGTGGTCACCGCAAAGGGAAAACCGCCGCGCTCAATCGCCCCGATGGTCTGAACGTGGACGCCTGTCAGTTCGGCCAGACATTCCTGAGTCAGGCCGGTCTTCTGACGAGCCTCACGGATGTTTCGTCCGATCAGCCGCAGGATGTCGCGGTCGTTCACTCACATTGAGTGAGCACGAGTGTGTATTCCCAAAAAAGAAGTCTTGGCGGAAAATCATTGAGGGCCAATGTGCGGATCGTCAGCAAAGGCGTCTAAATTTCTTCGTTTTGGACAAGCCGAGGATCGATGGAAGGCCAACATGAGAACCAAACTTCGAAGTGGCAGCCTTTTCGTTTCTTTACCCTCGCATCGTCGGCTATGAAAGGGAACTTGTGTCATCGTTCCGCGGCATCCTCGGAGGACGGGAAAGCCGAACGGCCACCCTCCACCCTCCGTAGCAGCTACTGCGGAGGACGGGTCAATTCAACTCCGAAAAGTGGATTCGGAGTTCCAATGTGTCAATATCAAGAACTGACCCCTTTTCGGTTGAACGGGTAAAAGGGGAGAAGTGGGATGAATTCCGTGATCGGCACGGAGATCGCGGTCGGGACTTGGTGTTGTATTTGGGACGCCGTCTGTGTGGTCTGAAGCTGAAGGAACTGGCGGCAGCGGTAGGGTTGCCGAACTACAGCGTAGTGGCGACGAACACCAAACGCTATGAACAGCGGTTGCAAAGCGACCGCACCGAGCAAGCTCAAATGAAAGCGGTGGCTCACTTGTTGAATTGTGAGATGTGACCCCACGTGTGCGTCATTCGGGACTAACACTACAGCGACACTTTGGGAAATTGACCACGGATTGCACGGATTGCACGGATAAGATGAGGGTGGATTCCCTCCCATCCGTGTCATCCGTGTCATCCGTGTCATCTGTGGTTGAATTCTCGGAGGAAGTGTCGCTGTAGTGCTAAACCGATTTCATTTGAACCACAGAGACACAGAGGCACAGAGAGGAACGGGGATTTACCGCGGAAAGAGGACCGAAAGGAAACCGAATAATCCAAGTGGGAAACTATGTGGATTTTAACTGCGAACCCGTATTCATTTAACCGCAAAGAACGCAAAGAACACAAAGGGGAAGAGTTTGGGTGGGTGCCCGCGAATGAACGCGAATGGAACCTGTGGTGGAACTGCCGCCCATTCGGAGACGGTGGTTCAGATTCGCGTCCATTCGCGTGATTCGCGGGCACCCTCCTGAATAGCAACCCATTTCGGTTCCATTTCAGTCCCCTTTCTGCGGTTAACTTTTCTCCCCACTGATAACTGACCCCTGACCCCTGATAACTGA
>CAMBEJ010000017.1 GCA_945865375.1 Akkermansia muciniphila
GGTGCCACAACGCCCGGACAGAACCGAGCCGCGAGCTGTGAAACGGCGGCCCAAACCCTATCCGCTCTTGAACAAACCACGACGCCAGTTCAAGGAAATTCCACACCGCAACCGCTACAGCAAGCCAAAAGTCACCAGCAAAGGTGCCACAATATGAGGGCCTTATCTAAGCGCCATTCAGAACTGACCCCATGAGGAGATTTTTTGTCGACAGGGGTCCTTGCCCTGCGTCGACGTCTGTGCAAAGGTCATTGCCTCATGAACATAGAAATGATCCGCGCCATCGGCGTCATCCGTGGTTAAGTTCTCAACTCTTTTTGACCTGGATTTGTGCAACAATGACTTCTGAACTCGCCGGCCTGCAAATCTTGGTATTGGAGGACGAACCCATTCTTCGAAGGCAACTTGTGGCCCATCTGGATCGACTCGGCCTTGAGGCTTCACCGGCGGAAAGCGTGGCTGTGGCGCGCAAGTGCATTTCTGAAACCAGTTTTGCGTTGGCACTCATCGACGTGAACCTGCCTGATGGAAAGGGAACCGACCTCTTGAAAGGAGGGATCCTTCCTCCAGACACAGCGGTGGTTGTCATGACAGCCGAGGGCGGGATTGCGGCGGCTGTGGAATCCATGCAGCTTGGGGCAGCGGACTATCTCGCCAAACCTTTCGATCTCCTCGAACTGCCCCTTGTCTTGCGACGGGCTCTTAAGACCAAGCAAACCGCGCGTGTCGAGGAACATGGACGCAAGCAAGGACCTGACTTCTTTTTCGGGGACTCCCTGGCTGTCGTGGAGCGTCTGCTCCAGAAGATCATCGCGGCCGATCATCGACTGGAAAATAACCTTCCTCCCGTTCTTATTTCGGGAGAAACAGGCACCGGCAAAACCACGATCGCCAAGTGGATACACGAGAATGGGCCCAGAAAAAAAGCCCCCTTCGTGGATGTCAACTGTTCAGCCATTCCCGATCAACTGGCTGAGTCCGAGTTGTTCGGGAATGAGCGAGGAGCGTTTACGGACGCAAAAACCGCGCGCATGGGTCTCTTTGAAGCAGCCCGGGACGGCACGTTGTTTCTGGACGAACTTCCCAGCCTTTCATTGCCTCTGCAGGCGAAAGTCTTGAAAGCCATCGAGAGCCAGCGCATCCGGAGGGTGGGGGGGACGAAGGAGGTCATTGTCGATGTCCGAATCATCGCCGCAGCGAACACAGACCTGTCGAAACTCGTGGAGCAGCAACTGTTTCGCGCGGATCTTTTTCATCGACTGGATGTCCTTCGAATCGTGATGCCCCCGCTACGTGATCGCGGAAACGATGTGCTCACTCTGGCGGAGCAAACCATCCAACGTCTGTCCAAACGGCACCGGGTGCCCTTGAAAGAGATTTCGATCGTGGGCAAGCAACGGGTGCTGGGGTATCGGTGGCCAGGGAATGTTCGCGAGCTGCAGCATGAGCTCGAACGGGCGGTGATTTTTGATGACAACGACACGCTGGACTTTCCCAATTTGCCCGTCCCCGAGGTGCCGATATCGGAGACCATGCAGAGAATGGACGGCACTTGGCTCAACCCCGCGTTCGCCTTTCCAGAACAGGGATTCAACCTGGAGGAAGCCATCCAACTCCTGGTCAATCGAGCCCTTGCTCAAACCGGGGAGAACGTTTCCGCAGCCGCCCGTCTGCTGGGAGTCAGTCGCGATTACGTTCGTTATCGAATGCCAGCGCCACAGCAGAACGCCAGCTCCGCGCAATGAGGGGCCAGAGGGGTCAGTCAATAGTATCGTGCTCTATTCCCGAGCGGAGCCGAGGACGGGGTTCCGAAGTAATCAGTATTCAGTTATCAGTCGAAGACGGAGGGATCGATGAGAGTTACCCAATCTAAGATTTACAATGGTGGAGGTTGTGATGGGTTTGAGGATATATGTTTTAATTGAACTTAGTGTTACCTCGTGTGGGGTTACCACTCAAACCCTTCATGACATCTAACCGCTGCCAAGCGTCTCGGTTAGGGAGTTGGCCGGTGATTTGGGGCAGTTTTCCCGTTTGCCACGGTACGCTGACGGCAGCGGTCGCTCACCTGACGTTAGGCGACTCAGACGCGCTTTCTGCATTCTTGACCAACCTCACTCCGAAAGCGATGGTCCTCTCGTGCCCACGACCATCGAGCAGATTACACACCAGGCGCTCACGCTTCCCGAGACCGACCGTGCGCACTTGGCGCAAACTCTTTTGCAGAGCTTGGAGCCTGCCGAAGAGGGCGTTGAGCAGGCGTGGGCTTCCGAGGTGGGCCGCCGTTTGGAACGCGTCCGTGAGGGGACAGCCCAGGGACGGCCAGCAGATGAGGTGTTCCGCGACATTCGTGCGCGCCATCAACAGTGAAGCAGGTTATCATCGACTCCGAGGCCGAGAACGAACTCTCGGACTCAGTCGCCTTCTATGAGCGCAGACAACCCGGCTTGCGATTGGAATTCGAGCAGGCTGGAGCAACGAGCTGAGGTGGCGTCGTTTCGCCTTTCTGAGTTTTGGGATGTCTGGCATGGTTCTGATCCATTCGATACAGAAATGGCCGAACAAACCGGATCCAGCGCCCCGCGAGAGCGTCTCGGTTCCATGCGGGGCGTCAGTGGCGCGGGGTCGCTGATCCGGAACGTTCGGCGCAAATTCAGGGCAGCAGAGCGTGCTTGAGCTTGTTCCGCGCAGCAATTACTGTTTGTTGATGTCATTGACGTTAGACCAGCTTGCCGAAGAGGCCATGCAACTTCCTTCCGCTTCGCGAGCTTTGCTGGCAGAGAGGATGGTCGAGAGTTTGGATTTTGCGGAGACTGAGGTGATACAAAAACTTTGGGCGGAGGAGGCTATTCGCCGCCGCGATGAGATTCGATCCGGGCGTGTTCAGCCTATTCCCGGCGAGCAGGTTCTCGCCGAGGTGCGCGGTTTGGTCGGGCGATGAGATATGAGTTTCATCCGGAGGCTCGCCTCGAATACCGCGAGGGTGCGGTGTTTTACGATGCCCGCCGCCCAGGACTCGGCGCGGCTTTCACCATCGAGATCGAGGCTGCGATTCAGAAGATACTTGAGGCACCCGAATGTTGGCGCTTTGTCGAGCAGGACGTGCGCCGTTGTCTTGTTCATACGTTCCCTTACGGCATCCTTTATACGATCGAGGACAGTTTTATTCTCATTATCGCCGTGGCGCACGGCAGTCGTGAGCCAGGTTACTGGCGACATCGGCTCCAATGAAGCGCCGGACAATCGAGTCGAGACGAACCGCTGCCAGGCGTCCCGGTTGCGGGGTTCACAGGTGATTCAGGACAGTTTCCGTGGTTGCCACCGTGCCCAGTCGGCAGCGGTCGCTCACGTGTCGTTCGACTGCTAACGTCGTGAGTGCACACCAACGCCTTGACTTGAACCACTGAGAAGTCAAGCTTTCCGTATGAGCGCAATTGCAGAAAAACTACGCAGTGAGCTTGAGAGCCTAAGCGAGACCGACCGTGCGGAGTTGGCTCGTTTTCTCATCCAATCCCTCGACCACGGAACAGATGAGGATGCCGAAGCCGCATGGGATTCTGAGCTGGGGCGACGCGCAGGGGAGATCAGGAGCGGACTAGCCATCGGTGAACCGGCCGGAAAGGTGTTTTCGGAGCTGCGGGCCAAGCATTCGTGAAGCCAGCCCTTGCAGAGGAGCAGGTAACACCGCTGGATGACGTTATGCTCACCCAATGAAGATTCTGGTGGACGAGAATATTCCGAATATTACCGTTCATGAGCTCCGGGCGATGCAACACGACGTTCTGGACATCCGCGGAACCGAGCGACAGGGGATGTTCGACGACGAGATTTGGCCTTTCGCCCATGAAACCCAGAGGGGTCAGTCAATAGTATCGTGCTCTATTCCCGAACGGAACCGAGGACGGAGTTCCGAAGTAATCAGTATTCAGGTCGAAGCCGCAGGGATCGATGAGAGTTACGCAATCTAACATTTGATGCGGCGCTGCGTTATCACTTTGGCGGGGCACAGCTTCTCGGAAAATTGAGGGATTTGGACTTGCTCGCCTTTTTCCCCTCCAGGGGGCTGTTTACTGAGGTCTGTAATTCAGCGTTATCCCAAGGCGCTGGGGTCCTTGACCCTTTTTCTTTTGTGGCACGCACCCGCTCTAAGGTGTGTGGGGCGCTACAAAACATTGTGTTCGAAGTAAAAGTATTGCATAAACGTCTTATAATAAACGTGTTATACAACAATTAGAAACGAATAATAATTCCTGGCACAACCCTTGCTAGATGGATTCTAGCAAGCCGTTTAGCGGCTCAGATTGGACGGTAAAAGAAGCCGTCGTCACAAACAAAGTTCAAAAAGCAATCCCTCTATGAAAACGACAAAAACATTGGCAATCCTCTGCGGTTTGGCGGCGGTTTTAGCGATGCCTGGTGCCATTCAAGCAGCCCCCCCCGACCACGCACCCGCACTGGGTTTGAAGAATGACAAGAAATCCGAAGCCGGGGACAAAGCGAAAGAAAAAGGCAAAGGTCATGTCATCAAAAACGACGCGGAAATCGCCAAGCTGCGTGACGAATTCCAAAAATCCCGTGAAACGCATCTGGCGGCGGTGGAAAAACTGCGTGATCAATTCAAGACAGCCGCAGGTGACAAAAAAGCAGCGATACGCGAGCAGATGGCCACCTTGCGCGCCGAATGGGCCACGACCCAGAAGCAGCATGCCCAAGAAATCAAGGAACGCGCAAAAGAGATTCGGGCTGAATTCAAGAACCGCGAGCGCGATCGTGTCGTCGACGCCACCCAGGACATGAAAGACAGCGCCAAGGGCAAGGGGCGTTAAGAGAATCGGTGCGCGATGCGCTTTAACCTCAGACACAACCTGAGCCAGGCAGCTATCTGTTGCTGCTTGGCTTTTTCTGTTTTGTGAGGCACAAAAGTTTGCTGTGAAGAGAACCGACCCAAAACAGCCACCCCAATTTTTATGGGTTGCGGTGCTCGCATTCTTCTCCGTTGCCATCCTGATCTCCGCAAATGCGGCCGCAAACAACTCCGGGCGGCTGGCAGCGGATGCCGATGATCCGGAGTCCCTCTGGGTGCATAACCTCAGCGCGAGATTGGAGGGAGGATACCGTTCCAACGTCGGCCTCAGCCCCTTCCATCCGGACAGAAGCGCTTACGGTTTGCTGGGTTTTGAAGCCCTTTGGTTCAGGCTCCCCATCAACGGTTTTGAAAGTACATTTTTCGTCACCGGCAGCGACCTGGAATACGTCTCATCAGAAATCACCGACCGCGAACAGGAAGTCCTGGCAACCGCCTCGGCAAAGTACGCGGTCACAGAGAAATTCAAGGCAGGGATCACTGGAATTTATCTGTTCCAAGACCAGGTCTTTGATGCTTCGGCCAGCGAGTTAGACACAGGAGCGGTGAAGGCTCAGGTTCACATTTTTATTCTTAAACCTTCCCTGGAATATCAACTCGCTCCAGAGACGTCGGTGGAGTTTGGCCCGTCCGTCGGTCGAGCCAATTTCTTAGCGCCACTCGATGATTATTGGGAAAAAGGTGGGTATGCCGCATTGAAGTTTCAGTTGTCCCCAATGAACAAGCTCATCGCGTCGGCGGAATCCCGGCTCCGGCCTTACGATCACCGCAACCAAATGGACACGCGAGGAAACGAGATTCCCGGAGAGTCACTCGAGTTTCAGCAACATGAGGTCACTCTGAGTCTGATCAGGCAGTGGGGTAAGTCGACCAGGATGAAGTCGACCAGCTCCTTCGGTGGACAGCAGAACATCGACAATGGTTCGGGCTACTACGACTACTTGCGGACGCGAGTCTCCCAACATTTCAAGTGTTCTGGCGCTGCTGCGGCACTCGATTTGAGCGCCAAGGCGAGTTATTATGATTACCGGTTGCAGGCAGCCGGCGTCACGGATCCTTCCTCGAGAGGCCGTCTTGAATTGAGCCTTTCGGTGCGGCCGGAGCTGAAGGTGAGCAAAACTCTAAAATGGTACGCTTTGTTGGAATGGGATCGTTCCTGGTCAAACCTGGCTGCGGACGCCTACTCAGCAAGCACGATCGCCACAGGATTTGAACTTGAATTTTTTTAGCAAAGAGCCGAACCCTCGGAACTGGCGATTGGTGGAACGGGCCACGGCGGTGGTGATTTTGGCGATTGTGGGCACTGTGCTCATCAGGTCGAGGGGAGAGCTGAGGAGCCAGACGCGCCTTCACATGGCGAGTCGCGATGCGGAGAGCTTGTACGCCGTTCTGCAAAGCCAGCAGCTTTCCGAAATCACAGACATGGAAGGGCTCGGGGGGGGCCTGGAAGATGTGGGAACCCAATTCGATCTTCTCCTGAAGACATCGAGGATCCGAGGGGTGATCGCGGGCCGGTTATTCGATCGCGATGGACGGTTTGTGGCCGCTTCCCCGGAGAACGTGATCCCGGAAACCTTGGATGGGCCCTCGATCAAAGCCGTGCAGGCTCTCAAGCCGCGCTCTCAATTCATCCCTCATGCAGATCTTTCGGCGATCTTTTGGGATGCGACCAGGAAATCGGAGAGCAGAGAAGGAGTGCTATCGCCCCCGCTCGTTGCCGTGACGCTGCCGATCCATCACTCTGGAAAGACGAATCTGCTTGGCATCGCTGAATTCTTGATCGACGGCGCCAATCTTCAGTCCGATTACGATGAGTTGGACCAGACTCTCCGCCGCGAGAGTGTGTTGACCCTGGCCACTGCGGGAGGGCTTGTCCTCGCGGTGCTCATGGCAGCATTTAACCGGCTTTCGCGAGCCAACCGGATTCTTCATGATCGCACCCAGCTTCTGTTACGGGCCAACCATGAACTCACGCTCACATCGAAGACCAGCGCTCTAGGGGGAGTGGCTGCGCATCTCATCCACGGCATCAAGAATCCCATCCTCGGAATGCGGGCACTCGTTCGTCAGGGAACGAGGGAACCGGAATCGATCTCGAAGGAAGACTGGAAGGATCTGGCTGAAACAAGCGGGCGCGTTGAGCAGTCGATTCAGGAGGTGCTGCGAATGATGAGCGAGGAATGCTCACCCGCACTGTATGAGGTCTCGATTGAAGAGGTGATCGCGTTGGTTTGCACTTCAACGGAGCCCCTGCTGCGGCTCAACAAGGTCGAACTGACCACCCACATCATCACGAAAGCCAACCTTGGAAACCGGGATGCGAACCTGACGATTCTGATATTGCAAAACCTGGTAGCGAACGCCGTGGAGGCGACGCGTTCGGGTGGCAGAGTGAGGTTGAGCGTCACGAGGCACGAGAACAGGCTGGCCTTTGAGGTGCAGGACACTGGCTCGGGCATTCCCGAGGAAAAACAGCAACGACTCTTCGAGGCAGGCATCACGACAAAACGCGGTGGCACAGGCCTGGGCTTGGCCATCAGCAAACAACTCGCGAACAGCATGGGTGCCACTCTGGAATTGGCATCATCGTCCTTGTCGGGATCGAGGTTTAAACTGGTGGTAATGCTCAAGACCGGCTAGTCTCAAAACAAGGCCCGTCCCAGAGCGAATTCCATAATGAAATCATTCCACCCTTGTCAATCCACGCGGTTAACAATGATTGACTCCCCGAGCCTAAACCCAAAGCAACTCTGTGGCATCCAAGGCAGAGCCGTGTTGTTTGCCGCCGTTCTGCTGATCGGTCTTCTTCAGGACTTGCGTCCGTTGGAGGCGCAAGCTATTTCGGGACCCTGGCGTTGGTCCAACCCTACACCCACAGGAATGCACATCTATGACCTGGCCAGCGCGAACGGGTTCGTGATTCAGGTCGGCGAATTTGGAGGTATGCTGACATCGACCAACGGCGTTTTGTGGACTCCAATCTCCAGCGGGGTGACGAATGCGCTTCGATCGGCTGCGCTTTTCAACGATCGGATTGTGGTTTCCGGCGAGGCAGGGTTAGTCCTGTACTCGAATGGGAATCAGGAGTTCAACCGGGCGATGCTCACCCCTCCCACTCAATCCTGGCTTGAATCACTCACGTTTTCGCCGACGCTGATCCTGGCCGTGGGCGACGCCGGTGCTGCTTATGCGAGTGCGGATGGGGTTGCCTGGGAACAAACCAGTTCGCCCGGATCCACGTGGCTGCGCGGTGCCGCGTACGGCAACGGGTTGTTCGTGGTGGTGGGTGAAAAGGGGTTCGTTGCCACGAGCCCCGATACCCGCCAATGGACCAAGCGATCTTCTGGAACGAGCAGAAATCTGAACCGGGTCACGTTCGGTGGGAATCGGTTCTGGGCAGCGGGCGATTCGGGCACGGTTCTGGCCAGCCCTAACGGCCAATCCTGGACCAGTATTAACACGGGAGCCGCAGGCCAGCTCTACACAATCAGCGCAACCGCGTTAGACGTCGTCGTCGCCGGAGACAATGAATTGCGTTATGGCAGGCTGTCGGGCCCTGCCAGTTTTTCTTGGTCGAACGTGATGAGTTCGCAACCCACGGCGCAAGGTGGCCGCGCACCGGCGTGGCGTTATTTTGCATCCTGCCCCGCCGAATCTGGCTTCTATCTCGCTGGCAGCAGCGGAATGTGGGCGGTCGGAAATCGTTCCGGAGGATTTTCACCGACATTGGTCTGGACCACGCCTCACGAGTCGATTCGAAACTGGTTGTGGGACGTGACCCGGATTGGGGATCAATATCTGGCGGTCGGAGATTTCGCAACGGTATTGACGAGCAAGGAGGGCCAGGTGTGGGATTTGGAGCTCGTCCCGAACAGCTTCACCAACAGGGTGCTATTGGGGGTCGGTGGCGGCACGAACATGGCGGTTGCTGTAGGCAGCCGGGGCAGCATGCTGATCAGCACGAACACTCTCATTGAAATCACCGTCACCAATGTGGTCAATGGGCAGGAACAACGCACCATCCAAACGTCCGGAGCCATGGGACTCTATTGGGAAGCCATCGCGGGACTCCCCTCGACGAGCGACCTCCAAGGGATCGGCTACGACGGCACGCAGTTCGTGGTCACAGGCGGTGAAGGAACCATCCTGACAAGCCCCGATGCGCGCTCCTGGCAGGCTAGATCCTCACAAACAACGGTGTTCCTTTCAGGGGTGACGCATTACCCAGGAGGTTGGATTGCCGTGGGCGATCGCGGGACGATCCTGCAAAGCCTGGACGGCGCGCAGTGGGTCCCACGCGCGTCGGGCACGACGAACTGGTTGTACCGTGTGCGCTACCTCGGTGAAACCCTGTTCGCGGTCGGGGAAGGCGGAGCGCTGCTCCGGAGCAGCGACGGAAAACAGTGGCAAACGATCCAGAGCGCCACCAGGCAGTGGCTCAACGATGTCACAAAGGTGGGACCCTTCTACGTTGCCGCGGGCGTCCATGGCACGGTATTGACGAGTCGTGATGGAATTGCCTGGGGTCTGGAACCGTTCTTCACTTCGAAATCACTCTACGGATGTGCGACACGCGAGGGGCAACTCATCACGGTGGGGGTCGAAGGGGCGATACTGCGCAATCAGATTCTCCCTTCCACAAATCCCGTTCAGATGAGTTACAGCTTCAAGGAGACAGCGGGAGACGGTGCCCTGCACTCGTTCGGGTTCAAGGGAGTCACGGACCAGCGCTTCGCATTGGATCGAAGCACGAATTTAGTGGATTGGCTTCCGGGCCCCGAGTTCGAGTTCTACGATTCCGAAGAACTCCTTTTTTATGAAGAAGAAATAACGCCGTCATCCTCGATGTTATTCTTTCGTGCCACCTCGAAATAACAGCGATCACTTTTTTCTCGCCAAAGGTTTCCTTCGAGTGCAAACACTGGCCCCCTCGTTTCTGATGAACGAACAGATCATCATCCTTGATTTTGGCTCGCAGTACACGCAAGTAATCGCGCGGCGTGTTCGCGAGTGCAATGTGTATTCAACCATCCTGAGCTTCGACACTCCCGTCGCGGAAATCGCGGCGCTCAAGCCCAAGGGATTGATTCTGTCAGGAGGACCCGCCAGCGTGTACGCCCAGTCAGCACCGCTACCCGACCCTTTGCTTTTCGAGCTCGGCATTCCTGTCCTGGCGATTTGCTACGGACTTCAGATCGCCGCATTTTTTCTGGGAGGCAAGGTGGAGCCAGGGGGGCGGCGCGAATTTGGCAAGGGCACGCTCCGGGTCAAAGACGCCGGGTGTGCACTTTTCAAAAATCTGCCTGCGGAACTTCAGGTTTGGAATTCACATGCCGATAAGGTCACCAAACTCCCGAAGGGCTTTCGTAGCGTGGCGGAGACTGAAAACTCCAGGCACGCGGCCATAGAAAATCGGAGCAAGAAGCAATACGGCCTCCAGTTTCATCCTGAAGTCGCGCATACCCCGCGCGGCAAGGAGATCATTTCCAATTTTGTGCATACGGTCTGCGGGTGCGGCAAGACCTGGACCATGAGACATTATGTGGACCAGGCAGTGGAGGAAATCCGTGCTCAAGTCGGCAAGGAACGCGTCATCCTAGGTCTCAGCGGTGGGGTCGATTCGAGCGTCGCGGCCGCTTTGATCCACAAGGCTATCGGGAGCCAACTGACCTGCATATTCGTCAATAACGGCCTGCTCAGAGCACGCGAGGCGGATGTCGTGAGGGAGGTGTTCGGGCGTCATTTCAAAATCAAGCTGCAATACGAGGATGCGACGGATCTTTTTCTGAAAAAGCTCGTCAAGGTCACCGACCCGGAACGTAAAAGAAAGGCGATTGGCAAGACGTTCATCGAAGTGTTTGAATCGGCCGCAAAGCGCGCCGGAAAAGCACGGTTCCTCGCCCAGGGAACATTGTATCCAGATATCATCGAGTCGGTGCCCATCGCAGGCAACCCAGCAGCGATGATCAAGAGCCACCACAACGTGGGGGGCCTGCCGAAGAACATGAAGTTTGAGCTGGTCGAACCCCTCAAACGACTGTTCAAGGACGAGGTCCGCCAACTAGGCCTGGAGCTCGGGCTCCCAAAGGAAATCGTCTATCGTCAGCCATTCCCAGGGCCAGGCCTTGCCGTCCGGATTCTCGGTGAGGTCACTCCAGACCGGCTTCGGATTGTGCGCGAAGCCGATGCCATTGTCGTCCAGGAAATGAAGTCCTCAGATTGGTACTATAAAATCTGGCAGAGTTTTGCTGTGTTGCTTCCGG
Source organism: Akkermansia muciniphila (assembly GCA_945865375.1). Classification (GTDB taxonomy): domain Bacteria; phylum Verrucomicrobiota; class Verrucomicrobiia; order Limisphaerales; family F1-80-MAGS106; genus F1-80-MAGS106. Next base: position 11,128 of record CAMBEJ010000017.1, read on the forward strand.
TGCGCAGTGTGGGAGTGATGGGAGACGAGCGAACCTACGACTTCACGATCGCTATCAGAGCGGTGGATTCTCAGGATGGAATGACTGCCGACTGGGTGAAACTCCCCTACGATCTCCTGGAAAGACTCTCGAGCCGCATCATCAATGAGGTCAAGGGAGTCAATCGAGTTTGCCTGGATATCTCCAGCAAGCCACCTGCGACGATTGAATGGGAATGATCCCGTCCAGATGGACTGGCCCCTCGGATCGTGCCCCAACACAAACCGGGCCCTGACTCCTTCTTGACTCATCACTCAAACCTATTTCGCATCATGAACACCCTCCGATTCAGTGATACCGATTACGCCGATCGCCTCGCTGAGGCCACCTCGACAGGCAGTCTGTTCGACCCCGTGATCGAACAGCGCACGCACGACATCATCAACGCCGTCCAAACCAAGGGGGATGCGGCTCTGGTCGAATTCACGGCGCGATTCGACAAGGCGATAATCCATCCTGACGACCTCAAAGTTTCCACGGCAGAAATGCTCGGCGCAGCCTTGAAAGCCGGTCCAAGACTGCGTGAATCTGCCGCCGCCGCAGTGAAGAACATTGCCCGTTTCAGCCGGAAGTCCTTAAGAACGAACTGGTCCGAAAAGAATATTCAAGGGGCGGTCGTCGGCGAAAAATTCGATCCATTCCAAAGGGTGGGGCTTTACATTCCGGGCGGAACGGCTCCCCTGATTTCGACCGCGCTGATGACCATCACGCTTGCCAAGGAGGCCGGATGTCCCGAGATCGTGGTCTGCACGCCACCCGGTCCTGACGGATTGATAAACGGATCGCTGCTGTTCGCGATCCGCTATGCCGGCGCCACGGAGGTCTACAAGCTGGGCGGTGCGCAAGCCATCGCAGCCATGGCACTGGGAACATCTTCGGTGGCCAAGGTCCAAAAGATCTTTGGCCCGGGCAACGCCTACGTGGTGGCGGCAAAAAGGCTGCTTTTTGGGCGCGTGTCGATCGACCTGCTTCCCGGCCCCAGCGAGCTGCTTGTCCTGGCGGACGATTCAGCCAAGGCTCAGTTCGTGGCCGCTGACATGCTGGCCCAGGCAGAGCATGGATCAGGCCACGAGCGAGTCTGGCTTGTCACCACGTCTAAACGATTGTTGGCCGCCGTAGGGAAGGAGATAGACCGCCAACTGCCTTCTCTTTCCCGGAAGAATTACATCGAGCGCGCTCTGAAGAAAAACGGATGGCTCATTCACACGCGTTCCCTTGAGGATGCGGTGACCCTGACGAATCAAATCGCGCCGGAGCACTGCGAGATCATCACGCGACACGCCGGGAGGGTTTCCAAAAGCATCAGAACTTCAGGAGCGATCTTCATCGGAAACCACTCGCCCACGGTGCTGGGAGATTACATCGCCGGCCCGAGCCACGAACTCCCAACAGGAGGCGCTGGAGGGTGTTTTTCCGGCCTGACCGCGGATCAATTTCAACGCCGCACCAGCGTGGTTCAATACAGTCTGAGTTCCCTCCGTGAATCCATGCCGTTCGTGACACATTTTGCTCAATTGGAAGGTCTTGAAGCTCATGGGAGATCGGCGGAAATACGATTTGAATCTCGTCGAACAAAGCGACGATCCAGGCCCGCATCGCGCCCAAAATCCAAGTGACCACAAGATGAAATCGCCCCTTTCCGTGTCTCATGAGTTGGCGACAAGGTGGATCCGGCCTTCACTCCGAAGGCTCGCCGGCTACGTCCCCGGCGAGCAACCCAGGGTGCGCGGTCTCGTTAAACTGAACACGAACGAAAACCCCTACCCTCCTTCCCCGAGGGTTCTCGAAGCGCTCCGTGGTGCCATAGATGGAAAACTCAGACTGTATCCCAATCCGACGGCCGAACCGGTGCGGGGAAAGCTCGCCGTTCTCCACAAATGCCGTCCAGAAAACATTATCATCGGCAACGGCTCCGATGAACTGCTGGCGCTGGCCACAAGAGCGTTCGTCGAACCGGTGCCAATCTCATCAGGCGGAACGCGTGGGAAGGCCCTCGACCGCGCCACGATTCAAGCATTTATTCCCAGCTACTCTTTATATCCCGTGCTTGCGGGCATCCATGGAGCCAGGTTCCTCCAGATACCGTTGGACGAAGGATTCCAGCTTCCTTCGCTCAAGGCGCTTCAAGCCCGTGCGCGAAACCCGGCGCAGGGCCGCATCGTCAAGAGCACGGAAGATCCAAGGCAGGACCAAAACGGGAAGTGGAACTTCAATGCGGCGTTGAGCTTGATCACGACCCCGAATGCGCCCACGGGCCGCGGTTTTGAGAAAACCCGGCTGGAGGACCTGTGCGACGCCCAGGACGGGGTGGTTGTGCTCGACGAAGCCTACGTCGATTTTGCGCACGATAACGCCATGGATCTGGCGCTTGCTCATCCAAACATTCTTGTGGCACGCACCTTCTCCAAGGCCTTCTCCCTTTGTTCCCTGCGCGTGGGATACATGGTCGGAAATCCGATCCTCATTGAGGCGCTCCACAAAATCCGCGACAGCTACAACGTCAATGGCCTGGGGCAAGTGGCCGCCTTGGCAACTCTCTCGGACCTCCCGTATTACCGTAGCCAGTGGAAGAAGATCGTTGCGACACGCGAGCAAACGAGTCTGCAACTCTCCCTTCTCGGGTTCCGTGTCTTCCCAAGTCAGACCAATTTTTTGTTCACGCAGCCTCCAGCCTTCTTCGCCGAGAAGTGGAACCGGTTGCTCAGGGACCGAAAGATTCTCGTTCGCTGGTTCCAACAGGAGGACGTCTCTCAGTTCCTTAGGATCACTGTGGGCAGCGACAGTGATATGGAAGCCCTCGTCAGTGCGGTGAAGCAAATACTCAAGCGCTTGGGCAGACAATGAGAGCCTGTTCAAACCCGCCGATGTCTCGGTCCCCAACGACACCTTCCAACGCTTTTGCTTGGGCGTCTTACCAAGTCGTGGCGGCTCGGGTGCAACTCACGGTTTCCGGGAGGTGTCGTTCGGAGGACAATACCTACCGCAGAATGGGAAGAGTAACCACGGATAACACGGATAGCACGGATAAAGTACCCCTCTCAGCTCCCTTTCCTCATCCGTGGTGTCACTTCAGCGTGGTTGAGCGGCGGGATACCCGCGTCAGGGGAGGCGACCTCGGATAACGTGAGTTGCACCCTGGCGGCTCCGCGTCGATTTTCTCATCTTCCATCTATCGCGTTTGCCTTGTAGGCTCGTTGACGAACTCATAAACACACCCACTCATTGATTATGTTCGGCGAAATACGAAACCCCAAGGGCGAGCGCATTGACTACACCTTTCATGCGGGGGCTCCTAGCGCAACCCGCCTCTTGGTCATCGGACATGGGGTTACCGGCAACAAAGACCGCCCCTTCATTCTGGCTCTGGCGTCCAACCTCGCCGACGTTGGCATTCCGACACTCCGCTTTTCTTACTCAGGAAACGGTTCTTCTGAAGGACGATTCGCTGAGTCCACCATTTCCAAGGAAGTCGCCGATCTGGGCTCTGTGCTCGACTCGGTCAAGGGTTACGAGATAGGCTATGCTGGCCACAGCATGGGCGGTGCCGTCGGGGTGTTGCGCGCCAGTCAGGATTTGCGCATCCGTTTTCTCATATCACTTGCCGGCATGGTTCACACGCGAGCCTTCGCCCAACGCGAATTCGGCGCCGTGAAGCCGGACCATGGATTTATGTGGGATGACACAGAATGCCCGCTTTCTCAATCGTACATGGACGACGCTTCGCTCATCGATTCCGTCGCCCCTAAAGCCAAATCCATCACTGTGCCGTGGCTTTTGATCCATGGAACGGAAGACGATGTGGTGCCGATCCAGGATTCGAAAGATATTCTCGCTCAAGCGGGTCCCAACGCCTCTTTCCAGTCCCTGCCCGGCACAAACCATGTGTTTTCAGGCGAATCGAACACCGCCGCCATGATCACCGTCGTCCGCGAATGGCTCAAGGCTCGCGGTTGGTAAACAATCTTTCTGAGCCGCAGTTCGGATGAGAACCGGGGACTGTTCAATGGTACCCCTGATCACTGACGACTGACCACTGACTACTGACTACTGAGGCTGTCCCTTGATCACTGGCCGCCTCTCATGGCAGTTCCTTGATCCGCACGTTGCGAAACCGGACTTCCATCAAGTTCGTTCGACTGCCAACTGAGTGGACTTGAAGAGCGATGAAACCTGAGGGCGTCGTCGTGTCCTTCAGATCTGCGGCAGGCAGTCCGTTGAGGGAAGTTTTGATCGCTCCAGCGGTAGCCTCGATGCGAAAGTGGTTCCAATCATTTGATTTGTAGGCCTTGCGGGCAGCCTCGTTCCTTTTCAGATCATTCAACCAACCGCGTCGGGCTTCGTCATAAATTCCGCCGGACCAAGCCCGCTCAGAGGGATCTATCTCAACTTGGTAGCCGTGTACGCGGCCGGCCGAAATCTTGATAAGTTTGCCGTTGTGATCGAATTCGGTGGGAACGTGGAATGAATGGCTTCGAATCTGAACTCCGGAGTTCAATCCAATCGAAGTCTTAAAATCCAGCTCAAGCACAAAGTTGGTGTAATCGTGGGTCGTGCACAGAAATGAATTGCCGGTGCCCGGCACCGCAACGCCGATCAACTGATCCTGTTCCACCCGGTATTTTGCCTTTCCCCCGCGCTGAAGCCATCCGTCAAGTTTGTTGCCTTCAAAAAGGTTCACCCACTCGGGAGAGGCGGCGGCGTTCCCCGACAACGAGAAAATCGCCGCCAAACAGAACGGCAACCCAAGCATTGTGAAGAATCGATTCATCATGCGAAAGACGCTGACACGTCGTGTTTCAAATGGCGACGTGAAAAAACTAGCAGGTGAGAGATCCACGCCCCGCTCCAAGAGGTTCATCGCCGCAAGAAAAACGGGCTTTGGCACACGACTGAATCGTGTGACCAAAGCCCGCTGTGATGATCTGGACAACGAAGCCTGCGGGGCCTCGTTCCTCGCTGTTGCTTACTGCATCAAACGGAAGAACATTTGCTGATTGGAAGCCGCAGTGCTGAACCCACTGGTTGCGCCAGCCACATTGGTCCATGGGCCAGTGACGGCAGTAGCACTCTGGAGGGCTCCAGCGCCCGTCCATGATAGCTTAATGGTGTCGCCCTGACGAGCGACCGCTAGCTTTGGCAACCCGCCACCAGAACCATAGATGCCCAGGTCGTCAAGCCCCCACCACCAGCTCCCAGTCCCTGCTTGCACAAAACGGAACTGCACCTTCGCCTGATTGCCCGCCGCTGGCAGAGTGAACCGTTCGTAGCGGAGCGACTCCAACTTGTCATCGTCGATTCGCCCGCTGATGTAAGGCGTGAGGGACGCGATCGGTCCCGCGAGGATGAAGTCCGCGTATTTGCCTGCGACGACCCTCTTGCCAGTCGCGGCATCGATGGATTTCGCGATGTCCCCTGCGGTTGTGTTCAAGGTCGCAACAGGATCGATAGCTCCGGCAACACGCACGATGTCCGTATTGCTGGGTTTGTCATTCACCATGTAAGTCAGAGGAAGCCAGGTGGCGCGTCCATCCACGGTGTATTCCAAAACCGCGATGCTGTCCTGATTCTGCACGTAGCTGCTCTTGAATGCGAGGGACACGTTGTTCACACCCCGCAGGTCGTACTCAGGGCTCCAGAGCACTTGGATCTGATTGCCTCCGCGGTTGTCGGACTCGGCATACAAGCTCTTGCCCGAAACCACGTTGGCATCCGCCCTGCCTCCTCCAAATGCCGTCAAGGTCGCGAGGGGTACCACGAGCCAGTCTTTGTAAGTGTCCGATTTCGGAGCCGCAGGATTCAGGCCGGCGGCATCGGTATCCGTCTGGTTGGCAACGGTCCAACCGGTGGGTAGACCAAAATCGGCTGTGGATTCGAAATTTTCGAAGTAAATCGGCGTGCCCAAGGCTGCCAGCGTGAACGATGCCGGTGCCGAGAAGGCTGATTTGACCCCGTTCTTGTCCTGGTACTGCATTGAAACATAGTAGGTCCGCCCGGGGAACAGACGTTCGGCAGAAGCCGAGATGGCCGTCGCGCCGACGGTGTTGGTGACCAAAACCACCACATTGGTGAAACCGGTGGCGGCGATAAGCCCCGCCGTTGCGGAAATCTGAAGGACGGTTTGGGCATTGGCATCCGATGGAAGAACCCCGGCAAAAGCGGACCCAGTGAACGTCAGCGTCTTATCAAGGAATCCCAGCGAGCTAGGCAGTGTGATGGTCGGCGCGTCCGGTTGGGTCTTTGCGGCAACCGCAGGCGCGATGTCATAAAACGCGATGTTGTCGATGAAGAAGTACCAACTGTCGCTGCCTGTCGCGGAGAGGCGGAGGCGAACGTCTGCTTTGCTGGCTGCGGCAGGCAATCGGAAAATCTCGATCCGTTTGCCTTCCTTGCCGTCGTCGTTGATGCGAGGCACAATGTAGTTGCCGATCGACGAATCAATCGGCGCGGCCACCGCGTCTCCATAGAAGAGGCCTTTGACCACTCCGTTGGCTCTCCAGAGGGCCGTGTCACCCTGAGGTGCGGTCAATGTCTTCACACCATCGACCGATCCATCGGCCGTCAACGCAATGTCGGGCGTGTCGAGGAAATACACAACAGGCATCCAGATCTTGCCGCCGTCCACCGAGTATTCCACGCCACCGTAGCTGTCCTGGTTCTGCATATATCCAGAGCCAAACGAAAGAACGGGGTTCTTGACGGCAGCCAGGTTAAACGGAGCGGAAACGATGTACTGAGTTTGTCCCCATGCCTCTGCTGTCGGGTCCCCGACGAAGTCAGCGCGGCCGACGGGTCCGTTGCATCGACTGTCAGACTCCGCGTAAAGTACTTTACCTGAACGCAGCATCTCCAAGGTCAAGGCTTTGCCGTTGAGTTTCTCGTTTGAATTGACATCCGTGATTCCGGCGTCGTCGATCAACGGCATGTTCTCCGTGGTGAGCACGACCCAGTTTCTGAAGGTATCGGATTTCTGGTCGGTGGGGTCTTCGCCCGCATTGCATTCCGGGGTGAAGTTTGTGGCCACCCAATTCTTGGGCTGAGCGCCTTCCGCGGTGGAATCGAAGTTCTCGGTCACGACAGCGTCTGGCAGCACGACGTTTTTCAGGTTGCGAAACTGCCACTTCTCGGTCCGGGTGAATCCACCGGCGGCCTTGAAGGTCAGTTCAGCGGTGTGATTTTCGCCCGGGAATTGAATCCCGGCGGGTTCATAGGTCAATGTGATCGTCTTGCCATCGCGCTTTTTGGTGGTCACCGAATTGCCATCGATTTTGAGATCGATGGAACTATCGTCGATAGCGGCGCTATCTCCGTCGGCAAGAACGACCTCCACCTGGGACGCCGGCTGATTGAGCTGGCGGGGGCCGACGCCTGGTTTGACGGACTTGACGTAGGGAGGTTGGACGACCGCCGTGGCAGCCCGATAGGCTTTGACACCGCCTGCATCGTTGAGGAGCACTTTGGTGCCGTCTGCCTTGACTGTAAACCATTCGACATTCGCATCCCCGCCTCCCTCTTCCCAGACCGTCCGGAAGGGATACACACCCGCTTCCTGCACACTGAAAGTAAAGATCGAGTCAGCAGCGCCGCGTCCGCCTTCGAACCCGCCTAGGACCACCCCTTGAAAGATGTCCTTGAGGTTGCCCGCAACGGTTCGGAAACCATCGTCTGAATTAACACCCATGGTGTAAACACCCACCGCGAGATCCAGGTAAGTGATTATCTCCCCGGTGATCCCGTCGCTGTTCCCATCCGTGTTCGGGATGCCGGGCATCTGGAGGTCAGGGGTAAAATTGCCAGTGGAGGTGTCCGCTACTTGGGATAAATTGATCACCTCTGGAATGATGAACTCGATAAGAGCATTGTCGGCGGTTCCCAGCTTGGTGCCGGGGTTTGGTGATGCGCCCGCGGCGGACGCGTCCGCCAAGTTCGGAAGAAAAGTTCCGTCCGCAGCCTTCAACTGACCTGCCAGAGAATCTTCCGCACGCGCACCGCTGTTGACCTGGTTAGCTTGGTTGGAGAAGACACGCCACAAGAAGCCGGGCTTTGTTTTGTCCGCAGTGACCCGCGATCCGGCAGGGAGCAGCACCTGCGCGCTCGCTTGGTGTACGCTGAGGACTCCGAGGAGCGCCAAAGCAAACCCAAGAGCCTTGCGAGATTGTTGTTTTCTTCGGATAGACCTCCCTTGAGGTTCTTCGGCTGTTTTCGGGTTATCCGAAAGTGCCGGAGGGACTTGTGATTTTTGTTTCATACGGAGTTTATGGATTCACCATGACTACTCTTGGTTGGTTGCGGTTTTGGGATGAGGAAGACAACTTGATAAGCACGGCGCAACCCTCAACCCACCCACCCGAAGGACCCGAGCCCCTAGTGCGGCAGCACTCACGGTGTTTCGGTTCCGGCGGTAGCATAGGCGAGTACAAGCTAATACCTTCACAACTCTCGACGCGAGTTTTATTTCGTCCGCCACCAAATCGTAACCCTCTCGACCCCATACAGTGGCATCCAAGTATAATCAAGCTACTCAAAAATAAGCTTCCGATCTCCCACCGCCGACTCCTGCTGGTTCATCCTGCCCGCGAAGCCGGCAGCCCAAAGCTGGAAGCCGAGCCCAAGGATTGACCACTGATTACCCCTCCTCATCCCCTTCTGGGTGCCTTTCGTTCATTTCCTGGGGCCAGTCAATCAATTCCCGAGGCGCGCCGCGCGCGCTTGAGCACCCCCTGAGCTAGGCTGCGAGCCTTTGACGCGCCTTCCCAGAGGATCGACTCGACATGATCCAGATGGCCAGCAAGTTCGGCGCGGCGGGCGCGTGCCGCTGAAAAATAGTTCCAATGATGCTCGAAAAGAGCCTTTTTGAGATCGCCGTAACCTAATCCACCCACGCGGAGGCGGTCCTCAAACTGCGCAGCGATATCCGCAGGCGCCACCAATTTGAGGAGCTTCACCGCAAGATTTTCGTGCGCATCAAGCTTGGGCTCCGCAGGCGTCCGGCTGTCCATCACCAAGCTCATGAACTTTTTCCGGATGATTTTCTCGTCCCCGAAGATCTCGATGGTGTTGCCGTAGCTTTTGCTCATTTTCTGGCCGTCCGTGCCCGGGACTGCCGCAGCGTTCTCCTTGATTTGGGGCTCGGGAAGAATAAACGTGTCACCATAGGTCTCATTGAACTTAATGGCGATATCCCGGGTGACTTCCACGTGCTGCTTTTGATCGCGGCCCACAGGGACAGTGTTCGAATCATAAATCAAGATATCTGCGGCCATGAGAACAGGATAGGCGAACAGGCCATGATTCGGAGAGAGGCCTTTGGCCACTTTATCCTTGAAACTGTGGCAACGTTCCAGCAGCCCCATGGGCGTGAGCGTGGTCAGAAGCCACGCCAGCTCGGTGACCTCAGGAACATCCGATTGTTTGAAAAACACAGATTTGACCGGATCCAGCCCGCAGGCGAGGAAATCCAAAGCCACATCCATCGTGTTGGCTCGGCGTTGGGCTGGGTCATAGAGCGAAGTCATCGAGTGATAGTTAGCGATGAAGTAGTACGCTTCGCCGCGATCCTGAAGTTCGATCGCGGGTTTCATCATGCCGAAGAAGTTTCCCAGATGGAGCGCGCCGGACGGCTGAATTCCCGATAAAATTCGCATGGGAAAGAAGGCTAGTCGGAAGCAAGCAAAACGGAAGCCTGAAACGGAAGATCGTTCAGCGGTGCGGATGTCGAGGATTCCAACGTGAAATCTGAAAATGTGACGTCACTTCGGCAAGGGTTCGCCGTTGGCTTCGTCGAAGTAGAACGTGCCGTTGACTTCGCTGAATTGTAGATACTGCGTCCACCGGAACAGGCCCAGGTCGCGGCTGGCTTCGATTTTCTTCACGTTGACATTCGGGGCCGGGGCCTTGCTGGTGAGGAGGGCTTCGTGCAGCACGCGGCCATCCATCCGTTTTAGCGGCTCAACGCCGAGCAGCCAGAGAATGGTGGGAGCGAGGTCGACGTTGCCGCTGGGCACGTCGCTGATCAGGCCTTTCTTGATGTCAGGACCGGCGGCCACCAGGGTGTTGTTCATGTCGTAGCGGCTGAGGGAGCCGTGGGTGCCTTTGCCGCGAGTGCCCCCAGAGGAGATGATCATGCCGGGCGCGCCGTAGTCGTTGCGATTGGAATTCCACCGCAACGAGATGACCACGTCAGGAGATGTCGCGTGGCTGCTGACGTAGCCGACGCGTTCCAGCGGAAAGGTGCCTTCGACAGGCAGTCGCGAGAAGATGGCGCCGGTGAAGTCGGTTGTTTGGAGAAACCCCACCAACCGCCGGATGACGGCCTCGTCACGCTCGATGACGTAGAACGAAGCGCTGCCGCCCAGGCCAATGACCATCACGTCGCCCGCTTGTGGGTCGTCGAGCTTCTTGCCGCCACTGAATTCCTGCTTTCTGAGAATCGATTCGAGGTCGGGACCGGCGGTGATGGTGGAGAATCCGTGGTCGGAGACGACGAAAATGTCGGTCTTCTCATACAAGCCTTTTTCGCGCAGCGTCTTGATGACCTCAGCCAGGTTCTTGTCGCTAGACTCAATCGCAAGGAGGGCGTTGCTCGAGCCGAGGCCGCTGTCGTGCTGGCTCTTGTCCGGTTCGCTGAGCCAGAGCAGAGTGTACTGTGGCACGCCATTTTTCCACAACGAGTGCAGGAGGGAACGCGTGGTCCAGTTGTCCTGAAGGGTGTTCGGGTAGGTGATGGTGGGTGGAAATGCCTTGTCATCATTCACCTTGGCCAGCGCTTCGCTGACGCTGCGCGGGATCGTCTTGCCTTCGAACAGAGTGACCGATTGCTTGGCCGCCTCGGAATCCTTGCGGCTCGAACGATCATGAAACAGCGCGACCGGTTTAGTGCCCGCGATGAGAGTTCGGATGCCCGCCTGTTGCAGCGTCTCGGCGAGTGTCGGCAGGGAGAGGTAATGCCCACCCGTCAGCAGGTCGCCCCGGCGCACCGCATCGAGGCTTTCGGAGGCGTAGGCGCTTAGAAAACTCAGCTCGGGCCGGAAATCGACATTGGCCTGAATTCCGTTCCGGCCTGGATAAGCGCCGGTGGCGATCGCTGCGCCATTGGCTTGTGTAGTGCTCACAAACACGCAATGGTTACGGCGGAAGAACGTGCCGTTCGTAGCCAGAGAATAGAGAGTGGGGCAATGCTGCGGAGTGATGAAATCCGGTCTCATCCCATCCCAAACGAGCACGACAATGTGCTCGGCCTTGCCATTGGGGACAGGCGCAGCGTGGGCGATGGAAAATGAGTTACCCATAATCTGCGCGCAGACCAGGACCAGTGAGATGGGGAAGTGCTTTGTCATTTGAAATTGAGCGAAATTGGTTCAGTGTTCTGGTCGTTCATCAGCTAAAACTCAACGCAGCAGCCAGAAAAAAACAATCGCTATCATCGTGGGCGGCAACGCACCGAGGAACAGTCCAAGCGGGCTGATGCCCTCGCCCTCGAAAACCTTCGCGGCTTGGAGGATGCCGGCACCGGCGGGATTGGGCGCGTTGGCTATGACCGTCAGCCCGCCCCCGGTGACCGCACCCGCCACAAGCGCGTATTTCAATTCATCCGAAATGCCTTCCACTAGAGAGCCTAGATACGTGAGCGCCGCATTGTCGGTGATGGCTGTGAGGGCGGTTGCGCCAAAAAACAGGGCATCGCTGCCGAGGTTTTGGATGAGCGGCTTCAACCAATAAGCCTGTAATGAACCGAGCGTGACCAAGCCCGCGAGGAAAAACCCCACCAGCAATCCTTCGCGCAGCTTGAGTTCATCCTGATACTCTTTCGTGGCCGTCACCAGACCGAGAAACATCACGAAGGTTCCAAAGAAAACGTCGGGGTGATGGGCGAAGGCCACGACGAGAGCGAGGAACATCAAATGCAGGGCTGTCAGCCAGGGCGGAATCCGCCCACTCGCATCCCGCTCCACCTTGAGCCCATAGAGTTCCTTCCAGAACACCGCCGCCACGAGCAAGGTCGAAACACAGCATGCGGCGGCGGCTCTCCAGCCGAAGTGGGTGAACATGAACGCGGAGTCCCAACTCCATTGGGTCGCGACCATCAGCACGGGGGGCGCGGCGAAATGCGTCAGCGTGCCGCCGATGGAGATGTTGACAAACAGCAACCCCAACGTGGCATAGGCCAACTTCCTACTGATGCCGCAGTCGAAATAGCGGCGCTTCAGCATGAGCGCCAGAAGCGTCATTGCCGCCGGTTCGGTGATGAGTGATCCCAGCAGCGGTCCGATGAACAGCGCGGCGATGTAAAACGTCACGCTTTCTCGCGCGGGAATCAGTCGCGCGGCCAGTGATATGAGCGTCTCCGCCAGCTTGACAACCGGGCGCGTGGCGGCCACGACCATGATGACGAAAACAAACTTGGGTTCATTGAAGTTGAGACCCTCAATGTAATCCACCGCGTCCTTGAAAGAACCCTTCAGCGCCGCAATGCCGAGGAAGAGCGTCGCGGCCCACAACCCGAACACCACTTCGGTTTCCGCAAGGAAGTGGAGCAGGTTCTCGCGTATTGAACCCGGCGGGAACTGGTTCGCCCAATGAGCAAAGCGCTTGACGCAAAAGGTGTGGAGCACGGCCAGTCCAAACAACACCGTGGCGAGAACTTCAATCGGGAGCACGTTCATTCAATCATCCGACGGCACATTGCCAACCAATCAAGCGAGGAGACCCCTTTCAAACCTTGCGCACCACGATCCGAGCGCCTTCGATGGCAACCACCTTGACCTCTGTGCCGCGTTCGATGAGATCGCCTTCGGTGACCACGTCCACCCGTTGGCCGTCGATGCTCGCCGTGCCGGAGGGACGCAACTGGCTAAGGGCCACCCCGGTCTGATCCAACAGTTCCGGCTTGTCGACGCCCAATTCTCCAACGGAACTGTGTGAGATGAACTGTTTGGCGATGCGACTCGTTGGGTAATATCTAAACCAACACCAAGTGCCCATCAGTAGTCCTACCATCACGACGGCCAGAATTAGACAGCCTGTCGCGTAGCCGAAATCATGGTAGGCAAGAATGACCCCGGCCATCAGGCAAACAAAGCCGATGATGCCGGCGATCATGCCGGGGAGCATGGTTTCCAGGAAGAGCAGAATCGCTCCGAGAATCAACAGGGTGAAAATGAGTGTCATGGTTGCACGCTAATAATACGGCGACAAATCGGTTTTGGTGGGCACCCTTCCAGGCCGCATCACGTTCTTTCCGGTTGCGGGCTCGGTCTGCCCTGCATCGCCATCAACTTCCCACGCACGGACGAGCAAAATATCGGTGCGGTGCCGGTTGGGCCAGCACAGAATCAGGGCTCCAAACTCTTCGGTTGAGCAAAAATCATCGAGGCAACAAAGGCCTGACGGACTCCTTGGCGATGGCGCCACCGTGAGGCGGTCCGCCTGCCTGAGCCTGACTGGTACCCTTGGCGGTGGCGGTGGCCCGTCACTGTGGCCGGATGGCGGCCTTGTTCGCTCAATTGTTCAAATCGACGAGCCGCTTGCGCTTCTTGTTCAACCACTGCGGACGTCATGATTCGCGCCTGCAACGCCGTGATGGCCGGGGGGCGCAACGGCAGCACGATTTGCCTTGCTGATTGAAATGGTTCTTCCTCCTCTTGCCAGTCCGGGGCGGCGGGCAATTCGGTCTGGGCCTCGCGAGGAATGGGCGGTCTTAACTCTGCCGGGGGCACCTCCCCCATGAGACGTCGCAAAGTTTCCTCTAAATTGAATTCGCCCGGTGGTTTGCCTGGCGACGGAGCCGGTGCATCATCCCCGGGAGGGTTCCCCTCCTGTTTTCCCTGACGTCGCTTCGACATCCAATCGGCCAGCGCGCTCACAATGACCAAGAGCGCGATAATCCACGGGTTATCGAACAAGCCGACGGCTAACGAAGCATTCATTGGTGCCCCCAACGATTTTTAGGATTTCGCGCCCTGCGAGCCCGATGTGGAAGACTCCGGCCCATCGTTTCCAATGTTTTCACGCATCGTCGTGTCGGCTTGAAGGTTCTTGAGCCGGTAGTAATCCATGATGCCCAGTTGGCCCTTGTCAAAAGCGCGGGCTATGGCGATAGGGATCTGCGCCTCGGCTTCGACGACACGTGCGCGCATTTCAGAAACACGTGCCACCATCTCCTGTTCGGTGGCGACGGCGGCCGCACGGCGTACCTCGGCCTGGGCCTGGGCGATGAGTTTGTTGGCTTCCGCCTGCTCCGCCTGAAGTTTCGCGCCGACATTTCCACCCACATCGACGTCGGCGATGTCAATGGACAGGATTTCGAACGCGGTGTTGCTGTCCAGGGCCTTGCCCAAAACAGTTTTGGAAATTCGATCGGGATTTTCCAGGACCGCTTTGTAGGTTTCCGCAGAGCCGATGGTGGAGACGATGCCTTCACCCACGCGCGCAATGATGGTTTCCTCCGTCGCGCCGCCCACGAAACGATCCAGATTGGTGCGCACCGTCACACGGGCCTTGGCCTTGATGACGATGCCGTCCTTGGCCACCGCATCAATCGTGGTCTTGCCCGACGTCGGCGCGGGACAATCGATCACTTTCGGATTGACGGAAGTTTTGACCGCTTCGAGCACGGTTTTACCGGTGCCTTTGGTGGCGAGGTCAATGGCGCAAGCTCGGTCAAAAACGAGATTGATGCCGGCCTTCTTGGCGGCGACCAGTGCCAGGACGACCATTTGCACGTTCCCACCTGCCAGGAAATGCGTTGAGAGTTCGTCAATGGAGATGGGCAACCCCGATTTCACGGCCGTGATGCGGCCGTCCACGATCAAGGCGACGGGAATCCCGCGCAACCGCAGCGCGATCAACTCCGTGACGGTGACTGCGGCCCCGGAGACCAAGGCGCGGATGTAAATGATCCCAAAGTTGAGGACCAGAATGCCGCCTACGAGAATAATTAAGCCGCCCACTCCGTACAGGACCCACTCGAGCTTGAATGGTAAAGGTCCGACCTGAGCGAAAATTGTATTCATGCCTAAACAATGGCAGTGATCTCGAACCAAAAACAAGCATATTCCATGAAGGCCGCAGCGCCGCGTAGGAACTGGCCCTGTGCATCTGAGACGTTATCGGTTGCGCAGCGGGACCTGAGACAAACCCATTGGGACACTCCTAAAGTGGCAACAAAGTGGCAGCGGCGTCCCGCCGCTGTTCCAAGCAGAGCCGAGACGGCTCGGCCAGATTCAGAATTTACCGGCAACTTCGGGATGGACCGGTGCTGGCCCTGGTCCTGGTTTCCCCGTTGTGCTCCCTGGCCAGTGGGGTTACGCTACGACATGAACTTCAAACACGCTGCCCGATTGTTCCTTGCCTGGCACTTGTTGGCGGCGACAGCGGTGTTCGCAGCGCCCATCAAACTGCCCGCCGCCGAACTTAGCGGGAAAGTTTATATCCTGCCCATCCAAGAGGACATCATGCCGCCGATGGTTTATCTGGTCCGCCGTGCCGTGAAGGAGGCGATGGAAGCCAAGGCGGATGCGCTCATCCTCGACATGAAAACGGATGGCGGGAGGGTGGATGTCACTGAGGAAATCATTGAAATCATCGGCAAGTTCCCGGGCCTGACGGTCACCTACGTCAACAACCGCGCGTTTTCTGCCGGCGCGTTCATCTCGGTCGCCACTCAAAAAATATTCATGGCACCGCAAAGCGTCATCGGCGCGGCGGCACCCATCATGATGACTCCCGGCGGGACGGGAGTGGAAAAGATGCCGGATACTGTCGAGGCCAAGATGACTTCCGCGATCCGGGCGTTGGTGCGCGCGCAGGCTGAAAAGAACGGGCACAATATTGACGTCATCGAAGCGATGATCGACAAGACAAAGGAGCTGAAGATTAACGATAAAGTTCTGAACAAGGAAGGAAACATATTGACGCTCACCGATCGGCAGGCAGCCGAGGAATATGGCGATCCCCCCAAGCCGTTGCTTTCGTTGGGCACGGTGGAATCAATGGAGGCGTTGCTGATCAAGCTGGGTTACGCCGGGGCGCAGCGCATTGAAATCAAGCCGACAGGTGCCGAGCAGTTGGGCACTTGGATTACCGCGATCAATCAACTGCTGCTGATCATCGGGATGGTGGGCCTCTACATCGAATTCAAGACGCCTGGGTTCGGTTTGCCGGGCATCGTCGGGATTGCCGCGTTTGCGATCTATTTCCTTGGCGCCTACGTGGCGGGCCTTTCTGGGGCCGGTTGGGCCATCGTCTTCGCGGTGGGATTGATTTTGGTGGCGTTGGAGTTGTTTTTTTTCCCGGGCACGATCATCGTCGGAATCACGGGCACGGCGTTGATGTTGATCGCCATCGTGATGGGAATGGTGGATGTTTACCCGGGCACCCCCTCGATGCCCACGATTCCCCAATTGCGGATTCCCTTGCGGGACTTCAGCCTGGCCGTCCTCGTCTCGTTTGTCTTCATGCTGATCCTCGCGCGGTTTCTCCCTCAGACTCAACTATTCCGCAACCTCATTTCGCAATCGGCGAGCGGCGTTATTTCCGTCGCCACGCTGGAGCACCAACAAGAAGTCCTCATCGGTCAGAACGGCGTGGCCACGTCGCCCTTGTGCCCCGGTGGCAAGGCGAGATTCGGCGATCAACTGCTCGATGTCATCACCCGAGGCGAAATGGTGGAGAAAAACCGACCACTGAGGATTATTGGACACACCGGCCCGAACGCCGTGGTGGAGGAAGTCGGCTAGGGCCCTGACTTGCGGCGGCGGCAGCGATGATCTCGGCGCACCCTTCAGTCAGACCTCGACAAATCACAGGACCTGGGACAGGGAAGATCGCAAGATTTCTGAGTGTCTTTGTTGGGCGGTTCCTCGCTGTTGTGAGTGGAAGGCCAAAGGGGCCCCCAAGGGGACCCTAAAATGTCCAGTCTTCAGGCCCTGGAAGGGACAGTGCCATTGGGGTTGGAATCCGGGGGCGGCACTCGCGAACTCATCTGCCCCCGTATAGTTCTTGTATCCCCCTTCGGGGTTATTTAATCCCAGAACTCTGCAGGGTCCATCGAGAAGAGCGAAGAGCCTGTCTAAGCGCCATTCGGGTCAGACCTCGGTAAAATCGGTTGAAATCGTGATCTGGACGCGCAATCCCAATTCATCCATTTTTCGTAATCGTAATCGTAATCGTAATCGTAATCCTCGGGTGTTGCCCTTGAAACGGAGGGGTGGATTACGATTACGATTACGATTAGGAGCAGCGAATTGGAGTTGCTCGAACATCCGGCCAAACAGGGTCGTTTTGCTGAGTTCAGAGGTTAAGGGAGCTGTTTCCAGAAAATTTCCAGCTCATCCACGCCGAAATCAGCGAGGATTTCGCCATCCACATCGATCACGGGAGCGGAGGTTTGGCCTGAGAGGGTTTTCATCTCGTTCCAGGCGGACGCGGTGGCTGTGACATCGATGACTTCGTGCGGGATTTCCTGCTCTTCGAGCCAGTCTTGGGCTTCATGGCACCAGCCGCAGTAGGGTTTGACAAAGAGCCGGACGCGTTTCTGTGGTTGAGACGTCATGAGTGCAGGGTGCTTGATGGATGCTGGCGGTCAACTCGGAATAAACAGTTGAACCACGGATGAACGCTGATTGACACGGATTGATAAGGACTTGCGCATTTGAGCGCTTTCACCCAAAAGGTGAGAACTCGGGAATCGGTTCTTTATTTCCGGTTCGTTGAATTGAACAGCCGTTTTAAGGGGCAAGCGTCCAAACTGGACGCGGGACGCCAAAGCTGCGAGAGTTCCGCAGGTCACGGTCTTTGAATTGAACAAAACGACAAGAATTTTATGGATCATGCCAGTGGTTTTTTGAACTTGGTGAACGACGCCAAATCAAGGGTGAACGAGATCACGATCGATCATGCCCAAGCGCGCCTAGCCGCGAATCCTTTGGCTGTGCTCGTCGATGTCCGCGAGGAGGCGGAATGGAAGGCAGGGCATGCGGACACGGCCGTTCATTTGGGGAAAGGCATTCTCGAGCGGGACATTGAGACGCGGTTTCCGGAGAGGGATCGGGAGTTGATTCTTTACTGCGGAGGCGGATTTCGTTCGGCGCTCGCTGCAGACGCCGCGCAAAAGATGGGTTACAGGAACGTCTTTTCGCTGGCAGGCGGTTACAAGGCAATGGTTGCGGCTGGATGGAAGATGGAATGTTGATTGGCTGCTCAGGAGGCTGGAGTGTTAACTGAGCCTTTTCACTGATCACTGATGACTGCCCTCCCTCCACTCACCCTCCCCTCCTGAATAAGCCAACCGATGCCTGAGTCAAACTGGGGAGATCGACGAATCGTTAATGATGAGAATGAGCTGAGATTGTGATCCTAATGAGTCAGTGCTCGTGTGATCCAGCTTGATTCCGTTTCTAATTGATGCGAAAGATCTTTTGAGTTCACCCCTGAAACAACCCGATCATATTAAGAGGAATATTCCTCATACCGGCATGAATGCCTCTCTTGCCATCACCCGAAAAGTCGTCATCACATTCGCAGCCGCAAGCTTGGTCATCGCCTGTGACACCGAAAAAGCGGATGTCAAACGAACGACGGCGAAACCGGCGGCCATCAGCAACAGCGTGGTGGTGACCACAGCGGCACCTACAAACCGCCCCCCTGCGCAACCGACGCAGCCGGGTCCTCTTGTCGTCTCACCCGCGTTAAACGAGATCATCAAACTGGCGCAGGCAGGGGTCGGCGAGCAGGTTTTGTTGACCTACATCGAAAACTCGCCGCTGAGCTATAAGCCGACTGCGGATGAGATCGTCTATTTAACCGACCTTGGAGTCTCCGAAAACGTCATCACGACCCTAATGAAAGGAGGCTCTCCGCTCCAGGAACGCGTGGCCGGTTTGCAACAGGCGCAACCCGATCCGGCGCAACCGGCTCCGGTGCCCAACGCTCCGGGGCAACCCGGTTTGGTGGGGCTTTCCGCCACGAACCCTCCGCAAGGCGTCGCGTTGGCCGCCACCCCTCAACCCGAGCCGCCACAACAGCGTTACATTGTGGCTCAACCAGTCGCAGGTCAGCCCAATTACGTGGAGGCCCCGGCCCCAGCCCCGATCGTCACGTACGCCACTCCACCGGCACCAGTGTCTTACAATTATTTCTACGAAACTCTTTCGCCCTATGGTTCTTGGGTTGATTACCCGGGGTATGGCTACTGCTGGCAGCCCTCCGTGACGGTGATCGATGCGGGCTGGCGTCCGTATCACAATCGAGGGCGATGGCTCTACACGGATTCCGGGTGGTACTGGCAATCGGATTATTCCTGGGGGTGGGCTCCTTTCCATTATGGACGGTGGGTGAACACCCACAATTGCGGGTGGCTCTGGTCACCCGACACGGTTTGGGCACCCGCCTGGGTTTCCTGGCGCCACTCGCGAGACCACTGCGGTTGGGCTCCGCTTCCCCCTGGGGCAGCCTTTGTTGCCGGTGTGGGTTTCCACTACCGGGGAGCGCGGGTTGGGGTGGGCTTCACCTTCGGTCTGCAGGATGAACATTACACATTCATACGATCAGGACGGCTCACAGATCGAAACCCATGGGGCCATTATGAGCCCGCAGCCAAAAACTCTTCCATCATCAAAAATTCCACCGTGGTGAACAACTATATTGTTGGCAACAACAACACCATCATCAATGGGGGCATTGACCGCGACCGTCTTGTGGCGGAAACTCGGCAGGAGATCAGAAAGATCCCATTGCAGGAAGTGAATCGGCCTCAAGGCATAGCGCAGGCGGCTGACCGGGTTTCGAAGGATGGATCGAGTCTCGCTGTGTATCGGCCACAAGTGCCCCAACAAGCCGCAAAGCCCCCGGCACACGTGCCCACAAGAACCGTCGATCAAGCGGTCCGGGTCGCTTCCTTTAGCACCAGATCGGAAGCACCCAAGATGGCTCCGGCAGTGGGCGGTTCTCTCCAGCCCTCGAAGATCGCGCCGTCGAACCTTGGCGCGACGACGCAAAGCCCGCAGAACAGATTAATTCCGGCGAGAGGAAGCTCCGTCGTTCCCATCACTGTTCGACCCGCATCCACTCCGGCCACGAGGCTCGCGCCCGATCGATCCGCTGACCTTCCGACCCGAGCCAATACAACGGTTTCTGGAAGCAGTGTGCCGACAGCTCAAACTCCAGCCGCACGCCCTGCGCCGGCAGGCTTGGCTTCTCCCCAAACCCAAACTCCATCGGGGAACCCTGTCGGCTCTTTGCAAAATCGCAACGGCCTCCAGACCAGCAGGCCGGTTGCTGAAGCGCCGCGGCAGGGACTGGTGCGCCCGCTTGAAAACACAGCCGCTCCGACTGGGGTGACGCCGCGCACGCTGCCCTCCGTGGTGCCTTCCAGCACACAAAGAACCCTCACGCCAGCAGTGAATGGGCCTTCGGCCTTTCGGCCAGGAAACCCCGCGCCACCCCAAGCGGCACCACCGGCCTCGGGATTCCGTCAGGATTTTCGCAAGATCGAAGCCCCACCGCAGGCGTCCGTGCCGCCCCCAAAATTCCAGAATAATCAAAACACAGCGCAGCAAAGGACATTCGGCGCGAATCCGGGGGCTTACATCCCTCCGCAACAGAACTTCCAGCAGCCGTCGGGCTCCAGGGGTTCTCCTGCTCCTTCCTATAATTCACCGCCGCCGGCGTCGTTTCAAAACCGCCCAGCCCCGTCTGGGAACCAGGCACCCCGTTCCTATAGCGCTCCCCCTCAAAATGCCCCGCCTGCGTCTCGACCCCAGCCCAGCCCTGGAGGAAACTCGACGGGTGGACGTCGGGAAGAAGGGAAGAAGAACTAGTTCGGCCAAGCCGGAACGTTCGTCCCTGCCCTCAAAAGTTTGTCTGCCATTTTTCTCAAGCTTTGGGGGCACCGGACACAACAACGCATCACGAGACAATCAGAGGCTTCACTGCCCCGGGATTTTGGAGTTTGCGCAAGTTTCCACGATCTTTCCTTAAACTCCGGTCCACTGCCATCAACCTCATGAACCAGACATTGGCTCTCAAGAATATTCCCGCGCTGATCACGCTGTGGGTCCTCTTACTGACCTTCCAGAACCGGCTGTTCAGCGGCGACACGGTCACGCTCTATGACAGCCATGGGTTCGAATATGACTCGGGATATGATCCGCGCTATCTGCTGACAGGACAGATGGACTGGGCCGGACAGGGGACCGGTGGGAACGGTCTCGTCACGAACTATTTTGCAGGTCGCGGCCAACAAGCTTTTGTGGGGTATTTTCCCCCGACCCAAACCGAGGAGACACTCAACGTTTGGAGACCGGTGAACCTGAGTCCTCAGCGATTGGGGTTCTCCCTGGTGAAATTCTCGGTGACAATGCAAATCGTGGACAGCACGAACAACGCCTATGACGATTTTCGGTGGAGCGTCTACAACACCAATGAACACCGCCTATTCACCCTGGATTTCGACAACTATGCGGGGATCATTTCATACGGTCTTAACGATACGAACGGGTTCATTTCCACAGGGTTTACGTTCGCCAACGACGGGGTCTACGACCTCGAGGTCAATATGAATTTTTCCAGCAACACCTGGAGCGCCTTTCTGAACGATGTGGTGATCGTGAGCGGGAAGAAGATCAGCACATCCGAAGCCGTCGAGTTGTCCTTGGGTGATATCGACGCCGTCTGGGCCATTCGCGACCCGAAAAAGCCCGGCGACAATTTTATGGTTTTCGACGACTATACCATCACTGCGGAGGCCAAAACAGCTCTCCCGATCCGGCTTGAAACCCTCGCAATGCTGCCAGACCTGGGGTATCTCCTCCGCGTTCACGGGGAACCCGGAAGAAGCTACGCACTGGAGACCTCGGAGGATTTTCGTCTCTGGCGATCCATCAAAACCAACACCGCGCCGATTCCTGATGGCACTTTCGATTACCTCGACTCACGGGCAACGAATCAACCCATCCGTTTCTACAGGTCGAGGCTTCTGACTCCTTAGTGAAAAGTATTCTAAAACAACGGGCCTTGGAGCTCGGCTTTGACGTGTTCCGGGTCACGTCCGCCGCCCCGCCTCAGTCCGGAGTTTTTCTGAAACAATGGCTTGATCGCGGAGACCACGGAGAGATGGGCTATCTCGCGAAGAACGCGGCCAAGAGGCTCGAGCCTGATCTTGTCCTCCCTGGCGCCCGGTCGATCCTCTGCCTCGCAACTTCCTACCATCGACCAGATCCTGAAAGCAACCGTCCTTCATCAACAGGGGCACCCCTCCCGGGGGTCGTTGCCCGGTATGCACGCTTTGAAGATTATCATCCGGTTTTAGCAGATCGGCTCAAGACCTTCGCGGCATTCCTGGACACGCTCGCGAGCGTGCCACAAAAATCTCTCTGGTATGTGGATACCGGCCCCATTTTGGAACGAGATCTGGCTCAGCGCGCGGGGATTGGATTCGCGGGTAAACACACCAACCTGATCAGCCGTGAGCTCGGGAATTGGTTTTTGCTATCCGAGATCCTGACGCTCGCGGAGCTCGAACCGGACGAACCAGAAAAGAACCGGTGCGGCAAGTGCGAACGCTGTCTCGGCGCGTGCCCCACTGGAGCCATCACCGCCCCGTTCACTCTGGACGCGCGGCGGTGCATCTCCTACCTCACCATTGAGCTCAAAGGTTCCATTCCGATTGAGTTGAGGCCACTCATCGGAACTCGGATTTTCGGATGCGATGACTGCCTGGCGGCGTGTCCTTGGAATCGTTTCGCGAGGGAAGGGTCCATGATGGCGGCGGCAGCCCGGCCTGATCTGGATTCACCCAACCTTGTCGAGTTGCTTCAACTGGATGAGGAGACATTTCGACTTCGTTTCAGGAATTCCCCGCTTGCCCGTTCCAAACGCCGTGGGCTGCTGCGGAACGTTTGTGTCGCCCTGGGGAATGGGGGTGGCAGGGACGCGCTCCCTCACCTGGAGAAAGCCAGATCAGATCGTGAACCGCTCGTGGTGGAACACGCAAGCTGGGCGATCCAGCAGATTAATTCCAGAGTTCGAACACCTTGACCTTGACCACGCCAAGAAACTTAACCTGGAACCGAGGGGGCCACTACCCCGGGTTTGGCGGCTGAGAAGTGGCCTCCGCGCCGGGAGGCATCGGCGGCAGTTTCGTGATGAGACTCCTCCAGGCCTTCCGTTCCTCAACCGGCATGGCCTTCCAACGTTCCGCGTTCTTCAAGAATTCGATACGGGCGTTCTCACTCATTTCCGCATACTTCTGAAATGAATCCAGGCACTGCTTGCGCTGAACTTCGGGCAGTTGCTCGAATTTTCTCAAGGTGCCGTCAACGTGTTTACGGTCGGCGTCTGAAAAAATCTGCAAGGTTCTATGTTTCTCTTCAGCCGACAGCACGAAAAAGCGCTCCAATTGAGCGGAGACGCTCTGTTTACGGCCGGCCACCATCGACCGCCATTGATCAGCGCTCATCGAGGGCTGTGGTTTGGAGTCGCGCCCCATGCTGTTCCACAACTTGACTTGCTCAGTGGGAGGAACGGTTTCGAGTCTGGCGAAATATTGCAGGGTGATTCCGTGCTGAAGCACTTCTTGACGAATATCTGCCGGCAACGCTTCCCACTCCTTGAGACGATCCTCCACCAGTTGCCGCGCGCCGTCGGGGACAGCCGCCAAACGCTCGACTCTGTTCGACGCAGGCGTTCTGAACAGAGGTACCAGGAACCACCGTAGCTCCATCATCCGAAGGCGGACTTCACGTTCTGCGACCTCCATCGAGCCGAACTCCTTGAGCCTCTCTTCCAGATGCCTCCGATGCACTGCCGATTTGCTTGCCAGAACGGATTCTCGTTCTGCAGCCGTTGCCGCGAGCATTACTCGGAACGTTTGAAACGGGTTGTTCAGCACAATTCCGCTCGGGATAGGGGGTGCCCCTGCCGTCACGGAATCGAGGGGTTGAGCCGCTTGGCAAACCCCTTTTGCCGACGCCAACCCAAGGCAGATCACAAGAAAAACCAGTCGGAGGTGAAGCGCGCATTTCATCGTCTAATTCTCCATCAAACTCATTGAAGAGCCGCCAGCAGCGCGGCATCCATTTCCATCGTGGATTGGGACATCTGGACTCTTCCAAGATGGCGGATCGCATCGAAATCCTGAAGCACTTCGATCTCAGGCATCGCTGTCGCCTTGGTCACTGTCGCCAAAGTCTGAGCCAACTGTTGTCGCCGATACGATTTGGCTTGGTAAAAGGCGGTAATACTGATTACCAGAATTAATCCTGCTGCCATCGTCGGTGTCGTCCAAGAACGGTGGAAATATCCCCTCCATCGACCCAGCAATGCGGCCAGTCCGAGGTCGTCATCCACGCGCCCTGATCGCCTCTTTTCGAGCCGAGCTGCAGCCACCACGCGCGCTGTGAAATTTGAGGACAACGGTGCATCGGCAACCCCGGTCAGCAATCGGCTTAAAGCCTCTTCCTCCTCAAAAAACAGGCGTTGCCCCTCATCCCCCGCAAAATGCTGCTCGAGGCGGCCACGCTCATCCACCGTGAGCTCGCGGCGCCACAGGGTTTCTAGAGCCTGTTTGCGAATCGGATGTTTCATGATTTTCTTCTGATTCATACCCAGGATGTGTTAAAAGTTTCTCACGATGCCTTAGCGATCCAGGCACCCGAGCGCAGGTAGGGTTTCAACCGCTGCTTCAGGGTCTCTCGTGCGCGATGGATCAGGGACTTGGTCGCCGACAACGAACATCCGAGCACTTCGGAAATATGCTCATAGGAAAGCTCATTCTGGCAGCACAACAACAGGGCTGTCCGCTGGGTTTCGGGCAAACCCCTCACCACCTCGTCGACTTTTTCCTCCAACTCCGTTTGCAAGGCGCTTTCCTGCGGACCCAGAGCGCCCAGATCCTCGAATTGCCGCGGCGAATCCTCTCCATGGGCCTCGGTCAGGGCATCGAACGATTGCGCCGGGTGCCGTGACCGTCTCCGAATTTCATTAAAGCAGAGGTTTCGCGCGATGGTGAACAGCCAGGTCGTGAATTTCGCGGATACGTGGTATCGAGACGCTGACTTATAAACCTGCACAAAAACAGTTTGAGTCAGATCCTCAGCCTCAGCGGCATCGGGCAGGATCCGGTAAATCAAGTTCATCACCGGTTGTTTGTACTTGTCCACCAACACCTCAAACGCCTCCAGATCCCCGCTTTTCACGCGAAGCATCAACTCGGCATCGTTGTCTCGGCTCTCACCCATTATGTTACAGCCTACCAAACACCACCCCCAGGGCAAGGTTGCGCTGGAGACTTTTGTATCTTGTCGCAGAGGGCACTGCAGTCGTCGGGGATGCTCGCCTGCTGGATGACGGCCCGTTCAAGCCTTGTGGGTGACCGTCCCCGGCGGCCGATCTCAGGAACTTCGCGTCTTCTCACCTCTGGCCTATTTAAACCGACACCTTGTGGATGCCCGAGATCACTGGGCTTTTCGTCGGTTTCTTGCTTTTTGCAAAAGCGCCTCCTAGTCTGCTCCAGCAACGCGCCGACTGATCTTTGGCGAGGATCGCAAAAACAGACCCAACACCGGAGAAATGCCAACGCTTCTCGAAAAAATTGAGTCCCACGCCACCTTGCGGCTGACCCTGCCTCCTGGACACGAACCCTCCCAGGAACTCCCGCGCTACAAAAACTTTATCAAGATCGAAACCCACCGGCTTCGAATCCTGCACCGGGGTGGCGAGGATGGGAAAACAGTGTGCGCCGGACGTTCCGCCATGATGGATGCCCTCATCCGCTCCATCTCCCAAGCGGTTCTGGCACATCCGAAATGGCACGGCGCAAAACTCCCACGCGTGGCGCTCGTCGCCATCGGAGGTTATGGGCGCGCCGAACTCAATCCGCATAGCGACATCGACATCATGTTCCTCCACGATGGAGGAGCCTTCCAACGGGGCAAGCCCACCCCTTTCATGTCCGCTCTCAGCGATGGTCTGCTTTACACACTCTGGGATGTCGGGCTCAAGGTTGGCCATTCGGTGCGCGATCTCAAGGAATGTGTGAAAGTCGCCAACACCGATCTCCAGTCGAAAACGTCATTGATCGAGGCCCGCCTTATTTCGGGAGACGTGGACCTCTTCAAAACGCTTCAGGAAACCGTGGAATCAGGGTGCATCAAGGGACACGAGAGGGAGTACATTGAAGCCCGCATCAAGGACCAGATGGCCCGCCGGACCAAGTATGGCAACTCCGCATCGCTCCAGGAACCCAACATCAAGAACGGGTGTGGGGGGCTGCGTGATTACCAAAACCTTTTGTGGATGGCCCTTTTCAAATACCGCGCCCGATCTCTCGCGGACCTCGAAGCGAAGGAACTCATCAATCCATCGGAAACCAAACAGCTCAACAACGCTTATGACTTCCTTTTACGGGTTCGCAACGAGCTCCACTACCAGGTCGACCGGCCCGTTGACGTCCTGACAAGGAATGTGCAACCCGCGGTCGCCCACGGCCTGGGATACACGGACCGATCCCTGAGGATCCGCCTTGAGCGGTTCATGAAGGACCTTTACCATCACCTGCGGCACCTCTATCTCATCACCAAGACACTGGAACAGCGCTTGGCTCTTGCGCCGCAACTTCCCCCGCGCAAACCGTTTTTCAGAGGGCTTCTAGCCAGACGCTCCACCGCCGCCATGGAGCCCCAGATCCTAGACGGTTTCAAGATCTCGCCCACGACCCTCTCACCCGCGTCGCCTCGTGTCTTCCGAGATCAACCGCGGCGGTTGATGCGGATGTTCTTACACCTTCAGCAAAGAGGCCTGGCGCTGAGCCCGGACTTGGCGCAGATGGTCCGAAATCAGCTCTCACTCGTGGATCGTTCCTTCATTCGCGACGAGCACGCGCAACAGACATTTCTCCAAATCCTCAGCCACCGTGGTAGCGTCGCCCCCATCCTGCGCGCTATGCATGAAGTCGGATTTCTCGGCAAATATATCCCCGAATTCGGCAAACTCACCTGCCTCGTGCAACACGAGTTCTATCATCAATACACCGCTGATGAACACACCCTCGTGTGCGTCGAAAAACTCGAAACAGTCTGGGAGGCCAGGGAGTATCCTCTCTCTCAATACGCTGATATTTTCCGGAATCTGGAACAGCCATTCCTCCTTTATCTAGCGTTGCTGCTTCACGACTCGGGAAAAGCCTACCCCGATTCCAGCCATACAGAACTCGGGGGGGCCATCGCCCTCAGCGTGGCTCGCCGCCTGGGCCTGGATGGAGCGTCCGCGCACACCCTCCAGGTCGTGATCGAAAATCATCTCACCATGGCTCAAACCTCACAGCGCCGGGATCTGGACGACCCTGCTGTGATAAAACATTTTGCCGACCTCATCCAAAACGCGGAGAACCTAGCCATCCTGACTCTCCATACGCTGGCCGACTCTATGGGCACGAGCGACCAGCTCTGGAACGGATTCAAGGATTCTCTCCTGCTGACTTTATATTATAAAACTCGAGACTTCCTTGCCGCCGGTCCCACCACGGCCAAAATTGAGGAAAAACAACGCGAACTCCTCACGGCCGAGGTCCTCCGGCTCAAACCACGCAGCTTCAGCAGAGATGAGCTGGAAGCGCATTTCGACCTGCTCCCGCCGCGCTATTTCCGTATCAATTCTCCGGAAGAAATTGTCGCCGACCTCAGCCAGGCTCACCGATTCATGCACTACCAGCTCGGCGATGAGGACAGGGCGCTCGAGCCGGTGGTGTCCTGGCACAATGAGAGGGACAGGGGTTATTCTGTTGTCAAGATTTGCACATGGGACCGCGCTGGGCTGTTCAGCAAAATCGCAGGTTCGTTCACCGCGGCAGGCATCAACATCCTCAGCGCCCAAATCTTCACACGAGAGGATGGCATCGTCCTGGATTCCTTCTACGTCACAGACGCTCAAAGCGGATCGTTTGTGAGCAAGGAAGACCGGGAAGAATTCGAAAAGGTTTTGTGCGAAGGCCTGACAGGACATGTCGATTTTCAGCTCTTGTTCGGGAAGCGCAAATCCAGTGCTGCCCGCTATGCACCTATTGAGGAGGGCCAAATCGCCACGGTGATCCGCGTGGACAACGTGACCTCAGAATCCGCCACCCTCATTGAGGTTGAAACAGAGGACCGCACCGGCCTCCTTTACGTCGTTTCCACCGAGCTCTCTAATCTGGACCTGGATATTTCAGTCGCCAAGATTTGTACGGAGAAAGGGGCCGCTATCGATACTTTTTACGTCGTCCACCCTGTAACCAAGACCAAAATCACCAACAAAGAGCACCTGCGCCACGCGGAGGAGCGGCTGCGCGCCGCCATCCTGTCCCTCCGGTGAAACTCAGATTAAGAAACCGATCAATCCCTCGAATTGAACGGCGGCGCCCCCGATGCCTCAGCGTGGCCGGATCAATATCTCCTCGACGAGCGCGCGGGGAGGCAGATTGACCGCCAACATGACGCACTCGGCGACATCCTCAGGTTGAAGCATGTGGGTGCGTGCCTCGGCCGAGGGGGGAGAAGGGCGCTTATCGAGGATGGGCGTGTCGATATCTCCCGGAAAAACCGAACAAGCACGGATCCCGCGCCCCCGCTCCTCCGCGTTGATGGCCTGAGTGAGGCCGGTCATCCCAAACTTGGACATCACATAACCGGGTCCCGCCTTCGGGCTCGCCTGCCTTCCCGCGTCAGAAACGACGTTGACCACGGTGCCACGCCCGCGTTCACGCATCCCTGGTAGGAACGCCTGCGTCATGAGATACGCTCCGGTGAGATTGGTGTCCATCATCGTCCTATAGTCCTCATAGGTAAGTACTTCAAGACTTCGTCGAGGCACATTAGTCCCGGCCGAATTGACCAGCACATCCACCCCACCCATCCATTCAATCACCTTGGAACGTGTCCTTTCAACAGCCTCGGGTGAACCCACGTCAGCCCCGCAAATGAGAAATCCTGAGGGATCCAACCCGGTTGATGCGACCGTCTCCTCAAGCACATCCACTCTGCGTCCTACCACCACAACCCGCCATCCTTCCTGGGCCAAGCGAATCGCAACGGCCCGTCCCACGCCGCTCCCAGCACCCGTCACCAACGCTCGTTTTAACATGCCCCCAGTGTGTCCCCTTCAAGCGTCCGCATCAAGCAGTTTAAGCCCGAATCCAGCAGGCATTCTAAGCCTCTCCTCAACATGAAGCGCGAGCGGGGAGAGTGCCGAAAACAAGGCCACTTTCCCCGCATCTCCACTCTGGCAATCCCCAAGGGAGCCCTGTATCGTGACGGTTGGATCGCTATGAAAGCATTCATTACAGGCGGGGCGGGGTTTATCGGCTCACAAATCGCCGAAGCGGTTTGCAGCAGGGGCGGACGGGTGATCGTCTTGGATAACTTGAGCCTTGGCTCGTTAAAAAACCTCGCTTGGCGCAAGCCGGGTGACGCTCTCGACTTCGTTGACGGTGATATCCGGGACACCGAACTTCTCGGAAAGCTGCTCCCCGGCTGCGATGCGGTCTTTCACCACTCGGCGCTGCCTTCGGTACCGATGTCCGTGGAAAAGCCTGTGGAAACCAACCAACAGAACCTGGACGCCGCCCTGCAATTACTCGTTGCCGCGCGGGATGCCAAGGTCCGACGCCTCGTTTTCGCTTCTTCTTCCGCAGTTTATGGCGATTCTGAGATCTCACCAAAACATGAGGATCTGGCCCCCAATCCTCTTTCGCCTTACGCTCTCCAAAAATATGCGGCGGAGCGCTACGGACAGATGTTCTATCAACTCTACGGGTTCGAAGCGGTGGGCCTGCGTTACTTCAACGTGTTCGGGCCTAGGCAGTCATTCAACTCACCTTATTCGGGTGTCATCGCAAAATTCTGCACCACCGTGCTCCAAAAAGAGCGCCCCATGATTTTTGGCGACGGCCTCCAATCGCGCGATTTTATCTACATCGAGAATGTTGTGAACGCGAACCTCCTGGCGGCTGAGGCCCCTGCTGAGAATGCCGCCGGCAAGATTTTTAACGTCGCAGGCGGTCAGAGCATTAACCTGGTCCAGTTGGTTGATGAGCTGAACAGGCTGACCGGTCAGTCCCTTCAACCCCACTTCCATCCACCGCGCACAGGCGATGTCCGGTCCTCTTTGGCCGACATCACACGCATCCAATCCGCTCTTGGCTACGAGGTCAAGGTTCCATGGCAGGAAGGATTGAGCCGGACCTTGGACTTTTACAAAGCAGATTGAACAACCTTGGCAGCAGCGTTTAACAAATGAACCCAACGCAGCCAGGCGGGACGACGGCAGCGACTATCCTTGTGGTGGAGGACAGCCCCCTCAAGCGTTCATCCTCAGAAAGCTCCTCCAACACCATGGCTACAACGCGACGGTGGCCAGCGATGGTGCAGAGGCCCTCGAGTGGGTTCGGAAGCAGAAGCCCAACCTGATCCTCAGCGATGTCAACATGCCGGTCATGAACGGCTATGAAATGTGCCTCGCGCTCAAGTCCGACCCCTCCACCGCCTCCATCCCGGTCATCCTTCTGACCACGCTCTCCGATCCGACGAGCATCCTTGAAGGCCTGAAGTGCAAGGCGGATTATTACCTCACAAAACCTTACGAATCAAAATATCTTCTCGACCGCGTCCAATCGCTGCTTGTGGATGCTAGCATGGCCCATTGCGTCGAAACACCGGCGGGCCTGGAGATCACCTTCGAAGGCCGACGGCACCTCGTCACCGCCGATCGACGGCAGATGCTCAATCTGCTCCTCTCCACTTATGAAAATGCGGTTCAGCAAAATCGTGAGCTCATCAAAACGCAGCAGAAACTGAACAACCTTAACCAGGAATTGCAGGATCAGTCGCGCAAACTAAAAATCTCGGAGAAGAGCTTCCGCGCTCTGCTCGAAAACAGGGTCGATGCCATGCTCGTCATGGATGCGGTCGGCATCATCCGCTTCGTGAACCCTGCCGGAGAACGCCTGTTCAGCCATCCCTCGACCGAGCTGCTAGGAACTTACCTCCCTTTTACGGCTAGCCCGGGAGAAGCCAAGGAGATGAGCCTGACCACGCAGGATGCGGGCGTGGTCCACCTCGATCTGCGTGCCGTTTCCACGGACTGGGAAGGTCAGATCGCCATGCTCGTGTCGCTTCGAGACATCACTGAGAGAATTGTTGACGAACAAAAAATCAAGGAGCAACAAAGCCGTCTTCAGGAAGCGAACTCCATGCTCGAGGCCCTCGCCACACTGGATGGCCTCACAGGGATCAAAAACCACCGTGTCTTCAAAGAACGACTCGCGGAGGAATACCATCGTTCGGCCCGCTACACTCTTCCCATCTCTCTTATCATCCTGGATGTGGATCACTTCAAACAGTACAACGATTCCTTCGGCCACCCTGCCGGAGACGAGGTGCTGAAGACAGTCTCCAAGTTGCTCCTGGAAAATTCTCGCGATACGGATCTTGTGGCACGCTACGGAGGCGAGGAATTCGTGGTGATGCTTCCCCTGGCCCAAAAGGACGACGCCCTCTACCTCGCTGAAAGACTGCGCTTTGAGATCCAATCTTTTCCCTGGGAGAAGCGAACGGTTACCGTCAGCCTTGGCATCGCGACGCGTACTTCTAATTTTACAAAGGCAGAGGATCTGATTTCAGACGCCGATTCGGCGCTTTACGCCTCCAAGCACAATGGCCGCAACAAGGTCACCCATCACGATGATGTGCCGAACTCGTGAGCTCAGGACCTGAATAAAAGCGCTCATCACAGCCCTCTGAACTTGCCCATTCACTTCTCGCAATCGTAATCCTCGGGTGTTGCCTTTGAAACGGAGGGGTGGATTACGATTAGGATTATGATTATGATTAGGAGCAGGGAATTGGAGTTGCTCGAGCGTCAGGCCAAACCGGGTCGTTTTGCTGGGTTCAGATCAAGGATGAGAGGATGTGCCCGACGCTCGTGAGGAACACGAAGTTTCCCTGAGTTTCTCCCAGAGCCCGCGTTCCTCCTCGGTGAGCTGTGAAGGGAGCCGAATCCCGACCACGACGTGGAGATCACCCCTTTCGCCCGCTGTCCCGTTCCGCAAACCGCGGCCTCGCACACGCAATCGCTGGCCATTTTGGGTTCCCGGCGCAATGCGCAAGGTCACTCCGCCATCGAGGGTCGGCACAGAAACATTTTCGCCCAATACTGCCGCCCAGGGCTCGATGGCTAATTCCCTGTAAAGATCGGCTCCTTGCACCTTGAAATCGGGATGGATTGCCAACCGCACCCTCAGATAAAGATCTCCCCCAATCGCGCCTTGATGGCTCTCCTCTCCTTTGCCAGCCACCCGAATCATCTGCCCCTCCAAAACACCCGGTGGAACGCGAACCTTGAACGAATGCTTTCGCATCGCGCTCGTAACCGGGTCAGGCCGCTCGAGTGAAACCGTGCGGACCGCGCCGTGCATCACCTCCTCGAGCGTCACGAGGATTTCTCCTTCGATATCGCTGCCGCGCCGGTCACCACCTTGTTTGGAGTGCCTCGGTGAGCTGGAACCCGACATGCGATCAGCACGCTCGCGACGGTGGTTTCCGCTGAAGAATTGCTCGAAGAAATCGCTGAAGTCGGAGTCTTGGAATTGGGATTCCGAACGCCCCCTCGCATCCTGCCTCCGGTCCGCGTGACCCTGCCATCCTGGCGGAGGTTCGAAGTCAGACCCTTCCTTCCATCGAGCGCCCAGCTCATCATATTTTTTCCGCTTCACCGCGTCGCTCAGAACTTCGTTTGCCTCATTGATCTCCTTAAATTTTTCCTCCGCCACTTTCTTGTCCTTGGCAACATCCGGATGATATCGACGCGCCAGCTTGCGAAAAGCTTTCTTGATGTCCCCATCGCTGGCTTCACGAGAAAGGCCCAGGGTGGCGTAATAATCTTTAAAAATGGACATCAGGCGATTTTCTATTGCCGACTCGGCGTTTCTTTCAACTTTACAACGAGGTCTTCCAAGGTCACAGAACCAGCCACGACGCTTTCTGCGCGTCGGATGGCATCCAGTTCCTTCAACAAAAGCCGCTGCATCGCATCGTCTCGCGTCGCAAGATCTTGTCCAGTTCCGCTTCGAACAGCGTGAATCAGATCCTCCAGCCGAATCTGAGACAAAGAGCGCGCCGGCGTGTAGCCAGGTTCGAGACCGGTGACCTCCACAAGCACCTTGTGGTGGACCAAAAGCTGCACGACTTGACTCGCTAACACGGATGGAATCACCAGTTCGCGACCCATGTCGCTCACAGTCGGAGCTGGCAGCCCGGTGTCGAAACAACGGCTGGAATACAGGGCGATCCTGAGCGCGCTAAATTCACGACCAAAAGTATTGATCCCCTCGGCGTGCTTATCTTGCAAGGAATAGCTTCGATTCTGAAAAGCATGGGCCACCTGCGCCCCAAACAACAGGATCACCCACGAAACGTACAAGCCCAGCAGAAAAACTGGCAAGGTTCCCAAGCTCCCGTAAAGACTCTTGTAGGTCATCACCTTGGATACATAAACGATGCTGAACAGGCTGTTCAACTGCCACAGGGTGCCACCCACCACACCTCCCGTCAATGCCGCCATCCAGCGCACTCGCGTGTTGGGCATCAGCGCGTAAAACACCGTCAACCCCAGGATCATCAAGATGAAGGGAACAAATTGGAGCAGGAACAACATCATCACCTGGCCTGACATCGGAAGCTGGGCCAAGATCGTTTTCGTTGCCTGCAAATGGGTCCCCGTAGAAAGGCCCACCACCACCACAAGAAGCATCGGACCCAACGTCATCGAAGCCCAATACTGGATCAGGCTGGTCAGAAACGATCGGGCGCGCGTCACTTTCCAAATCTCGTTAAACGCTGATTCGATGGTTCTCATCAGGGAGATGGCAACAAATAGCAAAGCCACCATGCTGGTCGCTCCTAACGTGCCGCTGCGCACACTCCCGATTGCGTGGCTGATCTTCGAGACCACTTCCTGTGTTCCGCCCGCCGCTGTGGCGTCTTCCCCCCGGCTCACCAGATCGAGCTGGGGTGCCACTTTGCTCACCATCGCGTTGATGAATTCAGCGATCGGTTTCTCACCCTGTTTCTTCAGCAGGCTTGTTGTCACACTGATCGCCACCGCCAGCAAAGGCACCAAGGCAAGCAAGGTCGTGTAGGCAAGGGCCGAAGCCCGAATCAGACAGCGATTACCCACAAAACTGCCGATCGTTTGTCCGAAAAAGTGAATTCCCCTGCCAAAAGCTGAGCTCGCCTTCGTCGATCCTTCCCAGTCGCCAGCCAGGAGTTGGGCCGCTTCACGCTTCAATTTATTCAGCACAATTTGAAAGTGAGCCAAGAAACGGCCCGTGGCAAGACCCTGAACAAACAGGCAGTAGTTCTCATATTGGCGGACAAAGTGGGGCGTACCTCCAGGTCAGCCAGTCGCGGGGGCTTCTGGTCCCCGGGGAGTGGGACACACCGCGAACCGGGAGGTCGGAGACCCTCCCCCGCATTTTTCAAAATGAGAATTGCTGAAAAACCCGGCGAGCGCCCCCAAACAATGAAAGCCAACAACGAATCCGCAGTCTCGTTAAGGCTTCTTGTTGGCTGGCACTCCCGAGGGTTTTGCGGGAGGGACCTTCTCAGTCTTGGCATCCGGCTCACTCGGAGCGTTGGCGTTTAACTGCGTCAATACGGCGTCGCTAAGGTCATTCTTGCCGTTATGAAAGATAACCAACGGAACCCCGTTCGAGGTGCCTCCAGAAATGTCGAAAACCATGTCATACCCGCCTGCCTTGCCTTTTTCAGAAACCATCCTGCGGATGTCTTCCATGACCTTCGCTTTCGCGTTTTCCTGACGCTGCGCCAGGAGCTCCCGGGCTTGTTGCACCTTCGTGTTGAGCTCCTTCTCGCTCTCCCTTAACTCGTCCGCTCGTTGCACTAATCGCGCCTGATTTCTATCCAACTGTTCCTTTGGCAAAGCGGGATCTTTCAGTTCCTGCGCTGTTTTGCGATGAGCCTCGAACTCGGCTCTCAGCTTGGTGGTCCGACGGTCTAATTCCTCGCTGTTCTCCGATGTCTCGATCTTTAGCTGCTCACTGTAAGACTTCGTCCTCCAGTATCCATCAAACACCTTTTTCAAATCGATCGTTCCAAATTTCT
Organism: Akkermansia muciniphila; assembly: GCA_945865375.1. GTDB lineage: Bacteria > Verrucomicrobiota > Verrucomicrobiia > Limisphaerales > F1-80-MAGS106 > F1-80-MAGS106. Next base: position 46,314 of record CAMBEJ010000017.1, read on the forward strand.
GTTCGGCCGCCGCCGAAACGATAAACAGACACCACAATACCGCCGCCGATTTGATGATTAAACGCTTCATATGCAATGGGTCACTCCCATATTATCAAAATAACATTTTGCAACGAGCCGCGCAAGAAGCCAATCAGAAACTCAAAACACCCATTTCTGAGGACTTCCCCAAGCGTGTGTCTTCCGCTAAAGTTCGCACGTCAACGCAACTTTTTTGGCGAACAATGGCTGACCCACGAATCGACGAACTCAAAACTCTTTTGCCCGCAGGCATGCTGCCCGACTGGGTGCGCCTCGGCTCGCGCCTTGTCCGCCTCCTGCGCGATCGGCTACACCCAGACAAACACGACGCTCTCCTGGACAGGTTGCTCCGTGAAGCACGAACCTCTGTTGCATTGCGCCAAAAACGGCTCCATCTCGTCCCTCAGGTAAGCTATCCACCCGATCTCCCCATCACGCCGAGGAAATCAGACATCATCAACGCCATCCGCAGCCATCAAGTCGTGATCATCGCGGGTGAGACGGGTTCGGGAAAAACCACCCAAATCCCTAAAATGTGCCTGGAAGCCGGCCTGGGGATCGAAGCCCGGGTTGGCTGCACTCAGCCGCGCCGAGTTGCGGCCCTCTCCATCTCACGTCGCATCGCTGAGGAATTGAATGTCCCCTGGGGCCGCGAGGTCGGTTGCAAAATCCGGTTTGAGGACCATTCGAATCCAGAAACCTATATCAAGTTGATGACCGACGGCATTCTCCTGGCGGAAACTCAAGCCGATCCGTTGCTCGCCGACTACAATGCGCTCATCATCGATGAAGCCCACGAGCGCAGCCTGAACATCGACTTCCTCCTCGGTTACCTCAAGAGCCTTCTCGCCAAGCGCAAGGATCTCAAACTGATCGTCACTTCAGCCACCATCGATACCGCTGCCTTCTCAAAGGCTTTCGACAACGCCCCGATCATCGAAGTCTCTGGACGCATGTATCCCGTCGAAGTGGTTTACGCCCCCCTTGACTCAGCTTCCGAAGAGGAAGGGGAGATCACCTACATCGATGCCGCCGTCAGAGCTTCAGAACAAGTCCTCTGCGAGCCGGGATCCGGGGATATCCTCATCTTCATGCCTAGTGAGCGCGATATTCGCGAAACTGCGGACCAGATTGAGGGCCGCTTTGGTTCCTTCACCGAAGTGGTTCCGCTCTACGGACGCCTGAGCTCCGGGGATCAGGAGCGCGTTTTCACTCCGTGCGAAAAACGAAAAATCGTCATCGCAACGAACATCGCTGAAACCTCCCTCACCATCCCGGGAATTCGATACGTCATTGATTCAGGCCTAGCCCGCATCAGTCGTTACAATCCGCGCACCCGGACAAAGCGACTCCCGGTGGAACCTATATCCCAAAGCAGCGCCAACCAACGAAAAGGCCGGGCCGGCAGATTGCGGGACGGAGTTTGCATCCGGCTCTATTCGGCCGACGATCTTGCAGCTCGACCCGAATTCACCCAGCCCGAGATCCAACGGGCCAATCTCGCGGAAGTCATCCTCCGCATGAAAGCGTTTTCGCTGGGCGAGATCGAGACTTTTGCATTTGTCAACCCGCCCACCCAGGCCGCGATTCAGAACGGGTACTCACTCCTCCAGGAGTTGGGAGCGCTGGACGACACACGCGCCCTGACATCTCTCGGCCGCGACATCGCGCGCCTCCCCATCGACCCCACAATCGGGCGGATGCTCATCCAGTCCCAGTCCGAGCACGCCACCCGGGAGCTCCTCATTATCGCCTCCGGACTCAGCATTCAGGACCCACGCGAACGCCCTCTTGACCAAAAAGATGCCGCCGCCGCCGCCCATCGAAAGTACCTCGATCCGAAATCGGATTTCTTGAGCCTGCTGAACATCTGGAATGCCGTCCACGAGAGGTGGGAGGCCATCCGGACGCAAGGCCAGCGTCGAAAGTTCTGCAAAACCCAATTCCTGTCCTACGTCAGAATGCGCGAATGGCAGGAGCTCCATGCGATGCTCCAGGATGTCCTCGAGGACATGGGCATGCTCAAACTCAGCGAAAGCAACGCCACTTACAATGCGGTCCACCGATCCATCCTGCCAGGGCTGCTGGGCCAGATCGCCAACCGAACAGAGCGCAACGTCTATAAAGCCGCCGGCAACCGGCAGGTCACGCTCTTCCCTGGATCCGTGCTCTACGACCGCGCCGAGCCTCAGAAAAGGAGAAACCCAGCGCATCCAGGAGACAATCAGTCCAAACCCCTCGCGTCTCACCAACCTCCGTGGATCATGGCGGGGGAAATTGTCGAGACCTCCCAACTCTTCGCCCGGACCACCGCCGGGATCGATCCCTTATGGATCGTCCAACTCGCCCCGCATCTCTGCCGGTCTAGCCATCACAATCCGCACTGGAGCGCGCAGGCAGGACGGGTTCTCGTCACGGAAAAAGTCACTTTGTACGGCCTTGAAATCCACAACCGAAAAGTCGATTACGAAAACATCGATCCTCGTGAAGCGACGCGGCTTTTTATCCAGGCCGCGTTGATCGAAGAGGAGCTTTTTCCAGAGCCAGGAACCCCCCACGGCCGCGCTGCGTCGTTCCTGAACACCACGCGCGGCCATGCCAGCGACGAAGACAGCACTCTCGCAAAAGACCCAAGCTTTGCTCTGAGGGAAACACAGGGATCCATGGGAACAAAGGCACCGTATCCATCGCGCTTCGCTTTTCTGGAACAGAATCGGAGGATCCGCCAGAAAGTTGAAACCTGGCGAACTCGGGTGCGTTGCAACGACCTTCCCGACATCGATCAAGCGATCTTTGAATTTTACTCTAAACACCTCGGGACAGTCGCCTCCATCCACGGGCTGAACAAGATTCTTGGAGTCCATCCAGACCCTGCCTTCTTGCTCCTCACCGAAGCTGACCTCACGGGGGGGCGCGAGCTCACATTCGATTCGGAGAGCTTCCCCGACGCCGTGTCCTTGGGGGGACAGCCTGTGCCTCTGTCGTATGCCTACGCCCCAGGGGAAGAAACGGACGGCGTGACCATCAAACTGGCGTTTGAGATGGCCCACTCACTCTCCCCGGCCAGCGTGGATTGGGCGGTGCCGGGGCTGCGTGAAGAGCAAATCGCGGAGTTGCTCCGCGCGCTTCCCAAATCGATCCGGCGCGAACTCATGCCGTTTCCTCCAAAGATCCTCGAAATCACACGCGACCTCCGCCCGACAAGCCATTCGCTCATCCATGATCTCGCAGCTTTTATTAGGCAGCGTTATCACATCGAGGTATCAGCCAACTCCTGGCCTTCCAATGCCGTGTCACCACATTTGATGCCAAGGCTTGAGATCATCGGGAACGACTTCAAAACGGTCGCTTCAGGTCGGGATCTCCTCCAGCTTAGAAAACGGCTGGAGTCCATCAAGCTGCCTCCCGAAAAAGCGGCAGAAGAACCTCCCGAATGGACCAGGGGTAGACAGCGATGGGAACGATTCGACCTCCGTGAATGGAGCCTGGGTGATCTTCCCGAAAAGATTCTCATCCACGAAGCGGGAGGGTTGCCCGTCTACGCATGGCCTGCACTCCAAGTGGAGGATGAGACGATAAACCTGCGTCTTGTCAAAACCCAGGAGGCTTCAAGATCCGACAGCTTCAAAGGAGTTCGCCGACTCATCGAACTGACGCTCCAAAGAGACCTTGCATGGGCGGCAAAGGATCTGCGTGCCCTGGCCCGGTACGACACGCTCGCCGTCACCCTGTGCACTCCTGAAGAATTGCGAGACGACGCCCTGGAACATCTGAAGAACCACATCCTTCCTGGCGAGCCCTTGCCTGCGCTCACCGAAGCCCTCTTCCACAGCGCCGTGGTGAACTCGCGTGAACGTTTGCGCGGCATCACTCCCCCGCTCGTCAGCCGAATTGGCGAGATCCTCCAACTGCGTCAATCCATCCTGCTCCGATTCCCCGTGCCTTCCCCGCTGAGTTCATCCAAGCACACGACAATAAACGACCTCAGTCGGCTCGTGCAACCTGTTCCCAAAGCCGCCGCTCACACGGGCGTCATGGAATTGGAGGCACTCCTCCCAAAACACTTCTTGAAAGTCATCCCGTTCCAACGGCTCCAACACCTGCCGCGCTATCTCAAAGCCATCCTCGTTCGTGGTGAACGCGCGGCGCTCAATCCCGCCAAGGACCAGGAGCGAGCCCGACAACTGGGCCCCTACCAGGAGGCTCTGCGAAAACTCCCGATCGCGGAATGCCATTCCCGCGAATCCGCAAGACACCTAGAAGATTTCCGGTGGATGATCGAAGAATTCAAAGTCTCGTTGTTCGCCCAGGAGCTGGGCACAGCCTGCCCCGTTTCAAGCAAAAGACTCGATCAACAATGGGAAAAGGTGCGGGACTCTCAATGAACCGTGATCAATACACTCCCTCCACAATGCTTTTCTCCATCGCGCCAAAGGGACGCACTTCAGCGACGCCATCCCAGGCGTAAGGTGCGCGAGGCTCCCGACGAATCGCCTCGTCTCGCTCCAGGAATCGAGGCATGAAAAACTCCTTCGTCAGAGTCGTCAATTCAACCCTCCCCCAATCGCCATATCCCTTCAACTCACTCGTCTGGTTGGGATCCACGATGCGCAGCACCGCTCGTGGTTGCGGGGCGTAATAAGTGATTGAAAAATTGTCCTCAGGGAGGATCGGCACGCTCGCGGCAAGTCCCATCAACGTGTTGCCGTAGGTTGGATAAAATCCAATCCGCCCTTCGAGCACTTCCTCCACGATGAAACGCACATACTGCGGCGCCATGGTGGTGCCGCCGCAAAAAACACCCCGAATGCCCGCGTCCCAAAGGTTGACTTTCTCTGCCAGCGCTTCGAGCAACTTCGGGGTCGTAAAAAGGCCGCTCACTCGTCGGTTCTTTAAGATGGTGATGGCTTGATCCACCACGTGATCCATGTAGGCATGGGCCTGATCCCCTTTCTTCTGCGTGATCAATTTCTTAACCCAGCGTGGATCCAGATCGATGAAATAACAGGAACTGCCCCGCACATTCGCCAGGTGCTCGATCGACAAACGCAACCTCCGCGGACCTGTCGGTCCCATCATCAGCCAATAGTGGTTCCTCGGAAAATGGGCATCCGAAACTTTTCCCGAAAACTCGCTGTAATCAACCTTGTAGTCGTCCCACCCAACGCGCTGCTTTGGCATCCCTGTTGTGCCGCCTGTTTCAAAAATGTTGAATGGCCGTCCCTTAAACGCCTTGGGCACCCAAACCTCAGGCTGCAGATCTCTAAGCCACTCGTCCTCGAAATGAGGGAACCGTTGCAAATCCCCAAAGGACTTCACTTCTTCGCCCGGATTCCAACCTGCTTTCCGGGCCCAATCCAACCAGAATGAACACCCGGTTTCCGGCGCGAAATGCCAACGCACAATCTCACGAACGTGCGCATCCAATTGTTCCTGGCTCTTGTTGATGTCTTCAGGGTTCACAGTAATCGTGCTCATAAAAATTCAGCTACTTCTTGAGGTCGACAGCTCCTGGACGGTCCTTGCCCGCAGTCTGAAGGGCAGAATCCCACAGGCCGTAGAGATGCGAATTTGAGGAAACGTAGATGGTCCCGTTCGCCACGATGGGGGTCGAATAGACGGGTTGCCCCAGATTGGTCTCACTCAGCATCTCCTTGATCTTACCCGCTCGCAAAACCACGAAATCACCGTCCTCGTCCCCCACATACACTTTACCGTCAGCCACGAACGTCGACCCCCACATGTGCGCCTTCATGTCGTGCTTCCAGTAAACTTTCCCCGTTTCAGCATCGAGGCAGTGCACGTAGCCCGAGAAGTCCGCCACAAACAACAGGCCCGTCTCGGGATCGATGGAAACCGTGGAGATCGTGCGATGAATTCCCTTGTAATCCCAGATCAACCCAGTCTTCGTCACATCCCCCTGCTTCGTGGCGTCTACGCACACCAACCGCCCCACCCCTTCCCCATGCTCGGGATCCTGTCCGATGGCAACATAAACCCGGTTCTTGTAAAAAACAGGGGTTGAATTCACCTCGCTTGGACCATCCGAGGCAGGGTACTTAATCGGTTTTCCATCCTTGGCCTTATACTCGGGTGGAACACAGTCGAACCACCACACTTTTTTCAAAAAATCAGAATCCGCCTCTTTCACAGGTTTGGAGTCGAAGGCGTACAGGACCCCATCCCCACCTCCGAAATAGATTTGAGATCGACCATCAACCACGCCTCTGGAGGGAGACGTCCATTGCCCGTGAAGGATGCGGGGTCCGATTCCCGCGTTATCTTCCCCCAGCAGCTCGCCTGTTTTTTTGTTGAGCGCCACGAAGCTCGGTGCCATCGGCGCCGGAACATTCACGTGAGTCCAATCCTGCCCATTCGATGTGCAAACATAAACCATATCACCAAAGATCAAGGGCGAGCTGTTCGAAGCGTTGTGAGGGAACACCCCCAGCTGTTCCATCATGTCGTACACCCAAATGATATCCGCATCTGCTGGACCGATCTTGGCCGGAGGCTTTCCTGTGTCCTTGGTGAAGTAGTTCTCTTCCTCCTTAAACGGCCCGTCATTGCCGTCCGTCATCCCGTTGATGTCGAGGCAAATAACCTCGCACCGGCTGGTCACAAGATAAACACGATTCCCTTCCACCAATGGAGACGACAACAAACCGAGACCCTCCCAATCGTTGACCTTGCCAGACTTGAGCTTTGGCACCACCAACTGCCACAGAAACACGCCGGTCTTCTCATCGAAACAGTGCAGAATTCCACGGTCGCCCTGATGCTGAGGGTCACGTGGTGAATCGTTGTTCGTGCCGACAAATATCTTCCCCTGGGAAACCGTGGTGTTGCCGTAGCTCTGCGAGCCCAGCTTGGCCACAAAGCGCACGTTCTTCGTGGTGGCCATGTCCACCTCCATGGTCCCTTTCTTGAATTTCCCCGGCTCAAACTTTTCCGGGAGCCCCTTGGCAGGCGAATACATGTTGCGACCAGGGTCGTTGCCACCCCATTGAGGCCAGTCCAATGCCTGGATTGGGAAAGCCGCCGAGGCCATCAACGCAGCGAGAATGGGAAGTGGTTTCATAAACTAGATCTGGGGAGTCGTCAGGAGGAAAACAAAGCTTAATTCGCAGTCACCGAAATGTTATCGAGATAGAGGCGCTGTTCATTCGGCGCAAACCCAAACAAACCCGGCGCTCCCTGCTTGTGGGCGGTGTTGTGGGGCACCTCGATGGTCCACTCTTCAGGCTCGGGATCGTCCCGCTTCCACGCCTTCCCGTGAACCAGACCCTTGCCATCCGCCCCGACGTCCACGCGCGCTTTCAAGCGATACCAAACGCCCGGAACCCACTTGAATGACTTGGCCACCTTGAGACGTTCCTGGTTCGAGTTGATTTCAATCTCCTGGGAGTTGCCCTTCAGCACAATAATGTAACGCTGGTTCACCACGCCCACCTCGGACATCTTCCGCCTCGTGCCATCGCTCAATACATCCGCCTGCACTGTGTAGTCGTGCATCTCGGGCGTGCCCAGATAAACCGTGCCCCGCTGGAGCAATTTGTTGTCGATGGTTTTAGTCAAGGCCTTGTTCCCTTCCCGATCGCGAACCTCAAACCGAAAGCGAGCGCCTATCCACGGCAACGGCGGATACGCAAATGCAGTCGGTTGCTCCACTGTGTTGGTGGTTGTTTCCACCAGCTTGAAGGCCTCGAAATCTTGTCGAATGGGAAGGTTCGGCAAAACCCTGCCTCGAATAATGCCCTTCAAATCCCCAAGACTCGCTTGGAAAGCGCCGGCGGAGGGAGAGAGATCCGGGTCCGCAACCAGCTTTCCATCGGCGTTGAAGCCGCCTTTCATCGTCGCTTTCACAAGCGCTGTGGGTGGCACATACGATGCCCACTTCAGTGTTTTCATGTCCGACACCTCCTTCACCACAAACCCGTTGGCGTCAAGAATCCGCGCCCGAAAGGAAGCTGCCTGGCCGGGTGAAATAGCGACCTCCGATGGAATGATTTGAAGCACTTTCCCAGGACCCGCGGCGGGCCACGCTTGAGATTCGCGAGCGGGCGGCAAACCGCGGTTGTTTCCGCTCTTGCCGAAACAATACAACTTTTTTGTCGTCTGAATGTAGACCTTGCCGTTGTAGGCCGTCGGCGATCCAAAACAGCGTCCCTCCAAAGCAATCTGGCTCACGATGGTTCCTCGGTCCTCCCCTGGCTTCACAACATAAAAACCGCCCTTGGCTCCGGCATCGCTCGACCCGTCGGCTTTGGCCTTCGGATCCTCCAATATAGGCGCGTAGAGTTTTCCATCCGCGAACAACGGGCACGCGTTGCGTTGCTCAATCCCCAGGGAAAGTTTCCACAGCACTTTGCCCGTATGCACATCGATCGAGCAAAGATCCCCTTTCTCGCGAACCACATAAACCTTGTCCCCCACCAGGATGGGGGAACTCGTTGAAGTGGATACTTCCGGGTTGGCCCAAATCTGCACCGTCGATAACTCAACCTGCACAGGCCCCGAAAGCACGTTGGTGGGCACCACATCTGGAATCTTGAAGGCCACCAGTTGGCCGCCCTCGTAAGGCGTCCCAAAGATGCTGATGATCTTGTCGTCGTTATGGACCAGCACGGTGGCGTTGATGCCGGCTTTGAAAATAGGCACGCGCCAGATCGGTTCGCCAGTTCGGGCGTTCACACAAATCACCGCGCCATCGCCCGTTGCCGCGTAGAAAACCCGCCTCCCTTTGTGAACCGTGAAATAGGGATGCGAAAACGAATTATCGGTCGGCCTCGCTCCAGTGCTGGAGGACCAAACCAGCTCCCCAGTGCGCTTGTCGAACGCGTAAAAACGGTCTCCAGGCGAGCCTTGCGCCCCCCAATTCGATGTAATGCCTCTGGTGATCACCAGGTCGCCATCCACAGCGGGGGACGCGGTGCGGCTGTTCGGGAAGGTTAAACGACCCCACCGCTCCATCAAGGAGTGGCTCCAAACTTCGCCTCCATCCGCTGTGAACGCCCCAAGGATGCCCTGTGTTCCTTGCATGTAAACGTTCCCTGTCTCCCCATCCACCGCCGCGCTCGAGGTGGCATACCTCAAATAAATCGTGTCGCTCAGGAAATCGTTGTACGGCTTTGCCCAGATCTCCCTGCCACTCTCCGCATCGAAACAAGCCAGGCCTTCTTGGAGATCCGGCCCCTCACCCCGGTAGCCCATGATGTAAACCTTGCCCCCGGCAATCACCGCTGTGGATTGCCCAGGGAAATCAGCCGTCCAAAGCGCTTTCCCTGAATCGAGAGTTTCCGGCAGCGCCGTCTCCTCGGAGGTCCCATTCTGACTCGGACCACGCCAGTTCAGCCATCCTGGAACAGCAGCCGTGGCGGCAAAAGCGAACGAGCCGGTCAAAAAACCAACAAGACCTAGCGCAGCCAGTTTGGAGTGATTCATAGCGATTAGCTCAAACAGTTCAGCGCAACTACGACAATTTTCTTCTCAGACATCAAACACTATTCTACACGTCAGTCCACTTTGTAAACAGAATAATACCTACACGTACTATCTCGGGTGCAACTCACGTTATCCGAGGTCGCCTCCCCTGACGCGGGTATCCCGCCGCTTCACCACGCTGAAGTGACACCACGGATGACACGGATAACACGGATGAGGAAAGGGAGCTGAGAGGGGTACTTTATCCGTGCTATCCGTGTTA